>NZ_JBMDWE010000006.1:0-129515 GCF_053579655.1 Gelidibacter sp.
GAGATTGAGGATCAAAAACGTTGAAAGAACTTTATTGATCACTATTCTTAGAAGACCAAGGCAACTTTAATCGGACAACAATGATTCTAATGTAAAAAAGTATAAATAAAAAACGCCCACTTAAAAAGTGAGCGTTCCAATTATACTAATGAGCATTTACTAATATGCCCACATATCTTGTTCAAAATTACGAATCTTGTCTTTGATGCGATCAGACTCCATGAGTTGCATTAATGCATTTTCAGCGATATATTCCTTAACTTCTCGATCTCCAAAAACGTTTTCCTCCTTATACATATAACCATTGAATCGTCTTGAATTCAATATATGGTCGTATGAAAAAGGCATCGCACTGTTTTGGTTGTTGAAAGCCTTGGCTTCGTGCAACACATTTCTTACTTCTGGATAGAACACCCAAAATAAGGCAATGGGTTCCTTGTTGGCTTCATTATCAGAATCAATAAAGTTAACGTCGGCAGCAGCAGGTGCAATTCCTAAAAGTCTGTATTTTAATTCACCTTGACGCTTGTCAAAATACCATAATCCTTTGATCAGGTAGGCACTGATGTCATACGATTGAATATCTCTTTTTATGATATATTCTGGCGATACAAACCCATCGGAGTTGTACTGTTGGTATCCAATATCTAAAGTATCAACTTTTGACATCGTAGCTTGAATATCCTTTAATTGACGTTTAACCGTAAAATAAGAGTCATCATAAACGTTTTCAATCTTCCCTTCTCTTACATTTTTCCATAATACGTCAAATAAAGAACGGCGATTGGCACCGATATTATTGGTGTCAATAGGATAATATAAAGGAAAGTTTACGCGCTCATCAAGAACTACTTTTTCCCAGGTCATTTTTGAAAACATGATATCTCTATCATCAACATAACCGTATTCAAGCGGCCTGTCGTTATCCAAAGCTTTTTGGGCCTCAGATTTCACTCCAATTTCTTCGGGTGTCTTCGCATTGAGCAAGTTCGCTTGTCCGAAGGAACTTACGGCGAAGCCAATACTTAAAACGGTTAATAAACAATATTTCAATTTCATATTTTTAATTATTATTTGGGACATTACCTTCATTAGCATTTTCAAAGTTACAACTATACCAATAGTATATTAGTTTGATATTTCAATAAATACCGGTGACGCTGGAAGCAATTTGATGCTGGTATTTCCTTTGATCTGTGATTTGATTTCAAAAATCTGTACCGCATCACCTCTTGAAGCTTTGCGCAAGGCATTTTTTGCTTGGTCATTCATTTTGTTTCCGTTTACAGTAACCGTTGGTTGACCAGGAACTTTAATTTTAAATGACGTTACGCTGATATCTAAATCGAAATCGAAATCGAATAATTTAGCATCAACAGTAGCAATTTCTACGTTGGCTTTTGGCAAGCTCACGTTGTCAGGTTGACCCGCAATTGTACCAGATGGCTTCGGAATATCCTTGATTCTAAAAGTCGATCTGTCGCTAACTTTAGAACCGTCAGGCAATGTTCCTGTCACGTTAATAGTAACTTCTTTACCGGCACCTGGATTCATAGTGTATTTACCAGCGCCTGATCCTTTTACCAATCCTGGAGCAGAAGCATCTACATTATTATCAGAAACACCTGCAAAAGAAATGGTCATTGGGTTAGGTACACCACGGTATACCACATTCATCTTATCTGCTGAAATAGTAGCGGAGTTTGGTTTAGGAACTACAGCATATTTACTCACAATAGGAATATCAACAATTTCATTGCCTTCTTTAAACTGTAAAGTACCTTTAATCTCTCTTTCACCAACAGCTCCTGCAGGGAAATCAAGCACAACTTGTCCAGCTTGGATATTCTCTAATTTATTACCGTTAATAACAACATTTTCAAAATTAAGAGTGTTATCAAAACGACCTAGAACAACTTTTCCTTTAAAGTTCTCACCGCTAAAAAATGCAGTTTTCTCAGGAATTACAATTGCTGAATAATTTCTCATAGACAATTGCTTTACCTGCTCACCGGCCAACATGGACGATAATACTTCAGATTCTATCGTTTTAACGTCCGCTTGCATTTGTGTAAGCTTGGTTAATGAAGCTACCATTGGGAAGCCTTCAAAGTGATAGGTTAACCATCCTTTAGTGATACCTTCAGATGTTTTCACATCATCAGTTGCAAATTTCTTAATAATATCAGCTTGAATGTCTTGATTGCCTTCGCCCAATACTTGGATAACACCTTCTCTATAAGTCTTGATTTTATTTATAAACTCCTGACCTTCTTTAGACATATTATCACCGACGAACAATTTTTCATCTAAATGATCAGTTCTGTCCATCTCCTCATATTTAGTAGGATCTTTAACTGATTTCAGCATTCCAGTTTTAAGACCTTCTAAATAGGTATTAAATTCGTTTGATAATTTATCAATCTGATCCGCCTTAGCTTTTATTGGTTGGTATTTAGCTGGTTGCTCTTCAACCTTATCTGCTAAACCTTGCATGAATGCCGCATTCCGAACCGTTGCCGATGCATTAGAATCACTGATTCTTTCGTTCATTAACCCAAATGCAGAAAGCACTTCTTTCGACATATTAAGTGCCATCATTGCGATAAACACCAAATACATCAGGTTAATCATTTTTTGTCTTGGGGACAATTTTCCTCCTGCCATTTCTAATTAGTTTTAGTGGTTGATTTGTATAATTCTACTAATTAGTTGTTTCTGTTCATTGCAGAAAGCATGCCTCCATAAACACCATTTAATGATGATAAATTAGACGCTAAAGATTTCATCTGGTCTTTAAGTTTCGTTGCATTTTCAACAGCTTCTTCGTTGATTGCAGCCTGACGACTTGCAGATTCCATCTGAACTTTATAAAGACTGTTCAATGATTCCATTTGTGCCGCAGCTAATGACATTTCTTCACCGTACTTTCTAGTCGCAGCCATTGAATCTACCGTTGGGCTAATTCCTTTAGCAGCACCTTCAAAGTTTTTAATACTGTTGCCTAAACTAGCCATTAATTCGCCATCAATTTTTGCGTCTTTAAGTAATGCATCCAATTTTTTAGATAAAAGTCCTTCTGCGTCTTTAGGTTGCTCTATTTTTTTATTTAATGATGGTCCACCTGCTAATTCGGGATATACTAATGACCAATCCAAATCATCGTCAATAGGTTCAAATGCCGATACCGCGAATACTGCTGCCTCTGTAATTAAACCAATGATTAACATTTGATTTCCATAAGGCCAGTGCATGATTTTAAATAATGCACCTAAGATTACTACTGCCGCACCTAGGCCATAAGTCATAATCATAATTCTTTTTCTTGCTCTTGATTGTGCCATAATTTTGTTTTTTAATTAAGTTAAAATACTTAGTAGATTAATATTTAGTTTTGGTTGTTAAGGTTCTTAATTTTTGTTAGTTGCTGCATTTGCAGTAATATCTGTTCCCATATAATCCTGTACAGTTCTAAAGCCAATATAGCTTCGTGCGGAATCAGCATATTCATAATCTCTAGAGCTTACCTGTAGGAAATACGCAACGTCTTTCCATGAACCACCTCTTACAACTTTACGTTGGTTGTTAGGATCATTGACGTTAGGGTTGATCGTGGACATATATTCATAAGATGCCGGGTCATAAGATCCGTTTACCCATTCTGATACGTTACCAGCCATGTTATATAAATTGAAATCATTTGGCTCATAAGACTTTGCCTCAACAGTATATAACGCCATATCAGCTGCATAGTCACCACGCAATGGTTTAAAGTTTGCTAAGAAACAACCTCTATCATTTTTTGCATAAGGACCACCCCATGGGAATGTTGCACCTTGAAGACCACCTCTGGCAGCATATTCCCACTCAGCTTCTGATGGTAATCGGAAAGAGTTTACGTTTTGAGCACCTTTACTTTTTTGGTAAGAGTTTTTATATAATGTTCTCCAGTTACAGAAAGCATTGGCTTGTTTCCAAGACACCCCAACAACAGGATATGCACCGTAAGCTTCGTGCCAAAAATAATCATTGTGCATTGGCTCATTATATGAATAAGCAAAATCTCTGATCCAGGCTGTTGTATCGGGATAAATTTGAACCTCCTCAGTTACCAAAACGTCTTTACGTTTTAAGTTTCTGTTTTTAGCTGCTTTTTGGATGTCCATATACGTATATTTATACTTAAATTTTGTAACATCCCAAGTACGTTGTCCATTGTAAGACTCCTCCATTGACAAGTACATAGTATCCATAACCTCAGCATAGTACTCATCCGGGTACTTACTCGTATCGTAAATTAACTTTACCTTTTTGTTTAATGGTCGCCCTTCAAAACCTGTTGGACCTAAACCACTATACGTATCATACATATACTTTTCATAAACGGTCATCTTTTCTGGATCGGCATCTCTAAACGCAAATTCTCCAATACCTCCATTTCCTGGGGTCTCACCGATTTCATCAGCCATGATTGCCAATTTAGTCCTAATGATAGAATCTCTGACCCAGTTAACAAACTGACGGTACTCACTATTAGTAATTTCAGTTTCGTCCATGTAAAAGGCTCTAACAGTTGCAGTTTTGGTTGGGGCATCGTGAATACCGGCCAAATCATCGTCAGATTTACCCATAATAAATGAACCCCCTGGAACTAAGGTCATTCCATATGGTTTTTCCGGATGCCATTTCTTTCCTTTAACTCCAACTAATTCTCCTCTGTCTCCAGAATTACAACTAGTCAATAGAGCTAAAACAGCGGTTAATAAAGCGAACTTCTTCATATTCATAAAAACTCGAGGTTAAATTATTTAGCAGTAAATTTTATGTTACCATTATTTGAGGGAGTAAACATATCTATATATTTTTAAAAAAACAATTTATTTCTTACTTTTTTTGCATTTCATCCTAAAAAGAGGTCGTTTCATCGATGAAAGAACCATTCCACAGGTAATTAAAAGCTATTTTTCTTGTAGGCCTTATACCATCTTTCAGGTATTTTCCCTTGTGTAGCTTCGATATAATCGTCATGCATGCATGGTAATAACGTATGCTTCTTTAATTTATTATTGACCTCTGGTAAAAAAGGAATTTCGATCCACCAACGCCCCGTTTTAATGCTTTTGTAAAAAATCAATTCATCATCGTCTATTAAAACGTTAAATTTCTGATAGTTGACATCATCATTTAACGGATCTTCTTTAATGCGACAGTTAACCCCTTCAACAAAATACCATAACATTTGTGCTACAAGCATTGCGGTGCCGTGATCATCCTGTGAATGCTGGTATTCATAAATACCAAAAGAGGACACCTTATTACTGATCCCTGCATATCTTGCGATGGCACAAATTTCTTTTCCATCCAAGCCATTTGGCGAATACCGTTGTTCAGTAGAGACCTCCGACGCCTTCACTGCTTTTAAATCTACACTCACAATATGGGCATCTCGCATTACGGGCTCTACGACATTGATGGATTTTGATATTTCGCCCAAACGATAAGCTTCAAAATAGAGCTTCTCCATTAAATCTATTTCTTCTTGCGAATTGAAATAGGTTTGGTAGCCAATGGTAGAATAATTAAACAGATTATAAGGCTGTTCTAAAATGATTTTCCCCAAATAACTATTGTTTTTCATGGGCAACGAGGAATCTCCCAAATCAAAATTACAATCCACACTTACAATGTTGACCATTGGTAAAACACTATCGTAAGCTCTATAATTAGGATAGGTCAAATCCTGACTTCCTCCTAATATGATAGGAATGATTTGTTTTTCGAGCAAGACGGCAATCGTTGTCCGCAATGCAAAATAAGTATCCTCCACGCTATCGCCTTGACGGATATCGCCCAAATCGGCCATGGCGGTGTGCCAATTCCCAGGAAACAAACCGTAAAACACCTTTCTTATATGCTCCAACCGCACCTCAGATCCACTATAATTAACATCATTCCTGTTTTCAAGAACACCGATAATGGCAATCTTTACACCCTCAAGATCTGGAAGTCCGTCTGCCTCAGAATGAATCCTCATTTTTGTTCCCAGGGCTTGTGGTGACAAAAACTCATTGTCAGACAATACTTCATCAGAAACAGGCGTCAAAAAATTAAAGGTCATGGCTTACTTCTTTTTTGTAGTTGTTGTTTTTTTGACAGCTTTAGCAGGCGTTTTCTTTGCAGTTTTAGCAGGTGCTTTCTTTGCGGCGGCTTTCTTTTTTGGTGTTTTTTCTTCAATCATCGCTTTGGCACTTTCCAAAGTCAATTTAGAAACATCAACCGTTTTAGCCAATTCAACCTTTATTTTTCCTTTAATGATATTATGCCTTCCCCAACGTGCCTTTTCCACACGAATTCCTTCATCTTCCCAATTGTGGATGACCTTATCTATTTCCTTTTGAATTTTATCTTCAATCAATTCTACAATATCACTGTCAGATAAATTATCCCAATCATATTTTTTATTGACGTTAATAAACATATCGTTCCATTTAATGAAAGGACCAAAACGCCCTTTACCTTTTTGAACAGGTAAATCGTTATACATATATATAGGAGCGTCTGCTTGTTCTTTCTCTTTAATTAAATCGATAGCGACATCAAGCTCCACATTTAAGGCTTCCATTCCCTTCGGAAGAGACACAAACTTGTCGCCATATTTTACATAAGGTCCAAAACGCCCATTATTAACCTCGACGGTTTCGTCATTATACGTCCCCAATGTTTTTGGAAGCTGGAAAAGATCCATGGCTTCTTCATAGGTGATGTTAGCTAATTGTTGGTCTGGAGATAAACTCGCGAACAAAGGTTTTTCTTCTTCATCAACCGTTCCGATTTGCACCATGGGACCGAACTTGCCCAAACGCACACTTACTTGTCGTCCGGTTTTTGGGTCTGTACCTAAAATACGTTCGCCCGATTCACGCTCAGCATTTTCTTGAACATCTATAACCTGTGGATGAAAGTCTTTGTAAAAGTCCTTCATCATTTTAGTCCAATCTTCATTTCCTTCTGCTATTTCGTCAAAATCGGCCTCCATCTTTGCGGTAAAGTTGTAATCCAGAATTTTCTCAAAATGGTTGACCAAAAAATCGGTCACAATTGTCCCAATATCTGTGGGTACTAATTTCCCTTTATCTGATCCTACTTTTTCAGTGAGTTCGTTATCTTTTACCTTCCCACCTTTTAAGGTCAATTGTGTATAATTTCGTTCTACACCTTCAATAGATCCTTTTTCAACATAGTTTCTATTTTGAATGGTTGAAATCGTTGGTGCATATGTCGATGGTCGACCAATACCCAATTCTTCCAACTGCTTTACCAAAGAAGCTTCCGTATAGCGATAAGGAGGTCTTGTATAACGCTCCGTGGCCGTGATGTATGAATTAACCAAAGTTTCATTGGTTTTCATGGCTGGCAACATACCGTCCTGTTCAGAATCTTCATCATCAGTTCCTTCTAAATAGACTTTTAAAAACCCATCAAAAGTGATGACTTCGCCATTGGCCGTGAACAATTCTTTATGTGTGGAAGCACTAATTTTCACGTTGGTACGCTCCAGTTCAGCTTCACTCATTTGTGAAGCAACGGCACGTTTCCAAATTAAATCATATAATCTGGCCTGATCTCTATCAATGTCAACAGAGTGCACAGAAAAATCAGTTGGCCTGATGGCCTCATGCGCTTCTTGAGCACCTTTTGATTTACCTTTATAATTGCGTGGTTTACTATATTTTGAACCGTATGCCTCATTAATCTCAGCTTGGGCACCATTACGTGCTTCATCAGATAAATTGACGCTATCTGTTCTCATATAAGTAATCAAACCCGCTTCATACAAACGTTGCGCCATCGTCATGGTTTTCGATACTGAAAAATAGAGCTTACGCGACGCCTCTTGCTGTAAAGTAGAGGTTGTAAATGGTGCTGCTGGAGATTTCTTAGCTGGTTTTTTATCTAAATCGGCAACTTTAAAAGCCGCTGCTGCATTAGATTCTAAAAATTTATACGCTTCTTCCTTGGTAGAAAAATTCTTTGGAAGTTTTGCCTTGAAACTCTGTCCTGCTTCATTGGAAAATTCAGCATCAATTCTATAAGAGGCTTCCGGCTGGAAGTCTTGTATTTCTCTTTCACGTTCTACAATAAGCCTCACAGAAACCGATTGCACACGCCCGGCTGAAAGTCCGCCTTTTACCTTACGCCATAACACTGGAGACAGCTCATAACCTACAATTCTATCCAACACTCGACGCGCTTGTTGTGCATCTACTAAATGGTAATCAATATCACGTGGATTTTCAATTGCTTTTAGAATAGCTGTTTTGGTAATTTCATGAAAAACAATACGTTTAGTTTTTGCTTTATCCAACTTTAAAGTCTCCGCCAAGTGCCA
The DNA here is from genome assembly GCF_053579655.1 of Gelidibacter sp. Taxonomy (NCBI): domain Bacteria; kingdom Pseudomonadati; phylum Bacteroidota; class Flavobacteriia; order Flavobacteriales; family Flavobacteriaceae; genus Gelidibacter; species Gelidibacter sp. Next base: position 8,390 of record NZ_JBMDWE010000006.1, read on the forward strand.
TGCAATGGCCTCACCCTCGCGGTCCTCATCACTTGCTAGCCATACCATCTCGGCACCTTTCGCTAAGTCTTTAAGTTTTTTTACTACTGCTTTTTTATCTTTCGAAACTTCATATCTTGGTTTAAAATCGCCTTCTACATCAACCCCCAATTCATTAGAAGGTAAATCGGCAATATGCCCAAAACTGGACTCTACCTTAAAATCCTTTCCTAAAAATTTTTCAATCGTTTTAGCCTTCGCAGGGGACTCGACAATAACTAAGTTCTTCGCCATATTACATTTTTTCTGGCTACAAATGTATGTGAAAAAATATTATTCAACCTAATTAAAAAAATCTAAGCCGATTTATATGCTATTGGACGAGCCACAACTAGGCATTAAAAAAGCCTGAAGGTTCAGGCTTTTAAATACATTATATTTCCAAAGATCATTTTGAGTGCTCTATCGTACACACAATCTCAATACCAATAATTTCAGAAAGCTAGTATGAAATAAAATCAATACAATTTACGGATTCATATAGCCATCCAAAAAATTATGTACACTCTACTCCATATATATTATATTAAAAAACGACTTCCTCACCAATTTGATTCAACTCGCTCAAATCATCAAACCCTACTGTTTCTTTATAGATAAAATAAATAGGATGGTACATAAATGGCGCTAAAAACAAACTTCCAAGGCCACAGCTCACAAAAGTCAGTATCCCAACAGCCATATAAGAAACAAATAACAATCCAAAAGTCAATAGCCATTTCTTATTCCCTATTCTAAAACTTGAGCTCACAATATCGCCTACGGACCATTCTGGATTCATGGCAAAAGTTATCGAAAAGAATGACATCGGGATCATCACATATATTAATGGTAGGTAAAAGAATAAAGCCGCAGGAATGGCTATTAAAACAGTGACCAACATTAACACTAATATCTTGCCAAGATGTTTTCCTTTCAAGAAATAAAACAAGTCTGACGTTTTAGCTTCAAGGCCCTCATCTACATTTTTCAATATTCTGAAAAAAGCCGCCGTCAGCGCCACTTGAACAACACCTATAATAAAGATTCCTACAATAATAAATAACACATAAAACACAGACAACCCTGCAAATAAACCACTCATATCGTTCGGATCAAAATGCCCTGAGTCAGCTTGTGATATAGCCATCATGACGATGGGCACATAGATAACGATGAAAAACGGCACCATTAAAATGATGACAAATAATTGCAATAAAAAGCCCTGCAGCCAGCTTTTCTTAAAGAGTTCAATCGATAAATTAAAAATAGTTCCGAAATCCAAATCTTTAGCTTGAGCTATTCTGGACTGAAATTCTGATGGGGTCATTTTTTAAAATTTAGTTGGTTCAACTTCAAAGAAACTATAAATTTTTAACATTATCAAAACATTTTAATACACTGTCACTTTGTCACAATCATTAAAATAATCTTATCTTTGCAGCTGTCTTTTAAGGAAGACAAAAAAAAACAATCACAGACGTTTCAAGACACTTATGGAGAAAATTATTGACGAAAGCAAGCAAGGAGAAAGTCTCGTACTCGAACAAAAAAAAGAGAATACCCGTAAGCTTTTTATTGAAAGCTATGGTTGTTCCATGAATTTTAGTGACAGTGAAATTGTAGCTTCCATTCTATATCAGGAAGGTTATAACACCACCCAAATACTGGAAGAAGCAGATCTGGTTTTAGTAAATACCTGCTCCATTCGCGATAAAGCAGAACAAACCATCCGAAAAAGATTGGAAAAATACAATGCTGTAAAGCGTATCAATCCTAAAATGAAAGTTGGGGTTTTGGGCTGTATGGCGGAGCGCTTGAAAAGCAAACTTCTTGAAGAAGAAAAAATCGTCGACCTGGTTGTTGGACCTGACGCTTATAAAGATCTTCCAAATTTATTATCAGAGGTTGAAGAAGGTAGAGATGCCATCAACGTTATTTTAAGCAAAGATGAAACCTATGGCGATATCTCACCGGTCCGTTTAAATAGTAATGGCGTTTCTGCTTTTGTTTCCATCACACGTGGCTGCGATAATATGTGCACGTTTTGTGTGGTGCCGTTTACGCGCGGACGAGAACGCAGCCGTGATCCGCAAAGTATTTTAGAAGAAGTCAAGGACCTTTGGAGCAGAGGCTTTAAAGAAATTACCTTATTGGGCCAAAACGTGGATAGCTATTTATGGTATGGCGGCGGACTGAAAAAAGATTTCGACAAGGCCAGCGACATGCAAAAAGCGACGGTAGTCAATTTTTCCAATTTATTGGATTTATGTGCGAAAGCCTATCCCAAAATGCGCATTCGTTTTTCAACTTCCAATCCACAGGATTTGACTTTGGATGTGATTGAAACGATGGCGAAATATAAAAATATCTGTAAGCATATTCACTTGCCAGTGCAAAGTGGCAGCAATCGCATTCTTAAGGAAATGAATCGTTTGCATACCCGTGAAGAATATTTCGCATTGATTGATAATATCAGACGCATTCTTCCTACCTGTTCGATTTCTCAGGATATGATTTCAGGTTTTCCAACAGAAACTGAAGCCGACCATCAGGATACTTTAAGTTTAATGGAATACGTGAAATATAACTTCGGATATATGTTTACCTATTCTGAACGCCCTGGAACTCTAGCCGAGCGTAAATTGGAAGATGATGTTCCTGAAGAAGTGAAAAAAAGACGTTTGGATGAGATTGTCCAATTGCAAAGACAACATAGCGAATTCAGAACCAAAGCCTATGTAGGCACCACGGTGGAAGTTTTGGTGGAACGCGAATCTAAAAAATCAGACCAGGAATGGTCCGGAAGAACCTCACAAAATGTCGTGGCCGTTTTCCCAAAAGCCCACTATAAAATTGGCGATTTGGTAAACGTCAAAATTACAGATTGTACCAGTGCCACTTTAATTGGAGAAGCTATTGAATATGCCATCATTTAATAATGAATAAGAGATATCAATCTTTTATAGTATTCTAAACCACACAAGTATTCACTCTTAATTCTTAACTTTTAATCTTAAAATGGAATCAATTCAAGCCATAAAACAACGTTTCGGAATTATTGGGAATGACCCAAAGCTCAACCGGTCTATAGAAAAAGCCATTCAGGTTGCCCCAACGGATATTTCGGTTTTGGTAACTGGAGAAAGTGGTGTCGGTAAAGAAAGCATTCCAAAAATCATCCATCAACTATCCCACCGCAAACACGGTAAATATATTGCCGTAAACTGCGGCGCCATTCCAGAAGGCACGATTGACAGTGAACTTTTTGGACATGAAAAAGGATCTTTTACAGGCGCAACAAATACGCGCGAAGGCTATTTTGAAGTGGCCGACGGCGGTACTATTTTTTTAGATGAAGTTGGTGAACTTCCACTAACCACTCAAGTGCGCTTGTTACGTGTTTTGGAAAATGGCGAATTTATAAAAGTAGGTTCCAGTAAAGTCCAAAAAACAGATGTCCGAATTGTAGCAGCCACCAATGTGAATATGTTTGAGGCCATCAAGAAAGAACAGTTTCGCGAAGATCTTTATTATAGATTAAGCACCATTGAAATTCATTTGCCACCTCTGCGAGACCGCAAGGACGATATTCATTTGTTATTCCGCAAATTTGCCAGCGATTTTGCCCTGAAATATAAAATGCCTACCATCAAATTAACTGATGAAGCGGTTGACGTCCTTTTAAAACATAGATGGAACGGAAATATTAGGCAGTTGCGTAATGCTGCTGAGCAAATATCCGTATTAGAGCACACCAGGACTATTAGTGCCGCAACCTTAAAAGGCTACTTACCTAGTCAAGGCGATAATCTTCCTGCCATAATTAAAAATTCAAAAAGCGATAGCGATTTTAGCAGCGAGCGTGAGATTCTCTACAAAGTACTTTTTGACATGAAAAGCGACTTGAACGACTTGAAGAAACTCACCATGGAGCTCATGAAAAACGGAAACGCCAACGAGGTACAAGAGAAAAATGAAGGTTTAATCCAAAAAATTTATGGCGATGACGATGCAGAAGATTATGAAGATACCATCGAAGATTTAGAAGTCATGTCCATTCCCGAAAAAATGAGTCAACTTTCAGAAGCCATTGACAATAACACTGACAAATACCATTTTGCCGAAGAAGTTGAGGAAGAGGAAACGCTTTCTTTACATGACAAGGAACTCGAATTGATAAAAAAATCATTGGAGCGCCACCAAGGAAAACGTAAATTGGCCGCCGCTGAACTCGGTATTAGCGAGCGCACCTTATACCGAAAAATCAAACAATTCGATTTGTAATAAAACATTGCTCAAAAAAACACAAGTGAAGAAATTAAAAATTTTAGTATTCCTTTTTAGTCTAAGCCTATTTTCAGGCTGTGGTTATTATAAATTTACAGGAATTACCGTGCCAGCAGGAACCAGAACCTATCAAGTTAATTATTTTCAAAATGATGCGCCGTTGATTGAACCTGGTTTGGAGCGTACATTTACAAATGCACTCGCTGACATCATCCAAAATCAAACCAGTTTGCAATTGGTAACTTCAGGCGGAGACATCACCTATGAAGGTGAAATAACAGAGTATCGAATTTCTCCGACCACAGCAACAGCAGATAACACCGCAGCACAAAACCGTTTGACGATTGGTGTTCGGGTTCGTTTTTATGATAAAAACAATCCTGACGGCGATCTTAATCAACAGTTTTCATTCTTTTATGATTACCCAGGAACCGCGCAATTAGTAGGAGCCCAAAAAGATGCGGCCATAGAGGAGATATTTGAACGAATTACACAGGATATTTTGAACGCTACCTTGGCAAAATGGTAATTTTATAACGTGAACAAACAGGACTTTACATATCTACTCACCTATCCGGAGCAATTGACTTCTGACCAAACCGCAACGGTTGGTGAGATTGTTGCCCGTTATCCTTATTTCCAAGCGGCTCGAGCATTGCATTTAAAAGGTTTAAAAACCAAAGAAAGCTTTAAATACAACCAAGAACTCAGAGTTACCGCTGCCTATACGACAGACCGAAGTATTTTATTTGATTTTATTACTTCAGAAGCTTTCAATCAAAATGAGATTTCAAAACTCATCAAACAAAACACAGAACTCTTAAATGCTATTGACGTTAAGGAAGCCGATGATATTTCTGTTAATAAAAAGATGCTGATTGATGAGGCCTTAAAACAGCACATTAAAGATAGTGAGGGCGTTTTAGATCCAGGATTATTTGAGAGAAAAGCACCCGTTCAAACCAATATAAAAGAGGAAACAAGCGTTCCTATCATTGAGGTCGATGTCAACAAAATTGAACCCTCTCCTGAAGAGCAATTAAAAATAGGCAAACCTTTAGATTTCGATAAAAATGAAACCCGTTCGTTTACCGAATGGTTAAAGATTACAAGTTTTAAGCCGATTCAAAGAGCAGCTGAAGAAACGATTGAAACCGAAGAAACAGTATCTTCAATACAAGAGCTGAAACCAAAAGCAGAAGCGCCTCTGGAAAAAAAGTTTGACTTAATAGACAAATTTATATCCTCCAATCCAAAAATCTCTCCTGTTAAAGAAACTACGCCTTCATTCAATCTGGCACAAACAAAATTGGTACAGAATGATAACTTGATGACCGAGACATTGGCGAGGATCTATTTAGAGCAAAAAAATTATGATAAAGCAATTCAATCTTATAGGATTTTAATTTTGAAATATCCAGAAAAAAGTAGTTTCTTTGCAGACCAAATTAAAGCAGTAAAACAATTACAAGCAAATAATACCAAATAGCACATGAGTACTTTTACAATATTTTTAGTTCTTATCATCATTGTATCCTTTTTATTAGTGGTGGTGGTTATGGTTCAAAATCCAAAAGGAGGCGGATTGTCTTCATCATTTGGTGGCGGTGGTACACAACAATTAGGTGGTGTTAAAAAAACAACCGACTTTTTAGATAAAAGTACTTGGATTTTAGCAACGGTTTTGTTAGCCTTGATATTAGTATCAAACATTGCTATTGATGGCGCCACTGGCGCTGCAGAATCTAAAGCGTTGGATCCTGATTCAGCTACGACAAGTATGCCTGCACCAACTAAACCAACAACAAACAATACTGAAACACCAATTGATACTACAAACGAGTAAAAATTGATCAGCTTAAAATAATTAAAATGCCAACAAAATTTGTTGGCATTTTTTTATGCCTGAAACTTTGTCAGTTTAAGCCCCGTGGCACATTTTTCGCAACTATCTAATACAGTAAAAAAAAATTAATTAACCTGTCATGCTTAGGCATACTTAAAACAAAAAATACAACTATGGGATTAAACATTAAACCATTGGCAGACCGTGTTCTTATTGAACCAGTAGAAGCTGAAACAAAAACAGCTTCAGGAATTATCATTCCAGACAACGCTAAAGAAAAACCACAAAAAGGTAAAGTTGTTGCCGTTGGTGCAGGTACTAAAAAAAATCCAATGACGGTAAAAGTTGGTGAAACCGTTCTTTACGGTAAATATGCAGGAACAGAGCTAAAACTTGAAGGCAAAGATTATTTGATCATGCGTGAGAGTGATGTATTAGCAATTATCTAATTGCAAATTCCAAAAAACAAAAAACAATTTCCAATAACTTTCGCATCAAACTATCAGTTCCTATTTTGGAATTTGGTGTTTTGAGAATTGAAAGTTTAAAATTTTAAACAAAATTTTTCATTATGGCAAAACATATAAAATTTGATATTGACGCACGCGACGGATTAAGACGTGGTGTAGATGCATTAGCAAATGCAGTAAAAGTAACTTTAGGCCCAAAAGGTCGTAACGTTATTATCGGTAAATCATTCGGCGCACCTCAGGTGACTAAAGATGGTGTAACCGTTGCAAAAGAAATAGAATTAGAAGATGCACTTGAGAATATGGGTGCACAAATGGTAAAAGAAGTAGCGTCAAAAACCAATGATTTGGCTGGAGATGGTACTACAACAGCTACCGTTTTAGCGCAAGCTATCGTTAAAGAAGGCTTGAAAAACGTTGCAGCTGGTGCCAATCCAATGGATTTGAAACGCGGTATTGACAAAGCTGTTGCAGCGATCGTTGCTGATCTTGAAAAGCAAGCTAAAAAAGTAGGCGACTCATCAGAAATGATTAGACAAGTAGCTTCTATTTCTGCTAATAACGATGATACTATTGGTGAATTGGTAGCCAAAGCCTTCACTAAAGTAGGTAAAGAAGGTGTCATCACTGTTGAAGAAGCTAAAGGATTGGACACTTACGTTGATGTGGTTGAAGGTATGCAATTTGATCGCGGTTATTTATCGCCTTATTTTGTTACGGATGCCGATAAAATGATTGCCGATTTAGAAAATCCATACGTTTTATTATTTGACAAAAAGATCTCAAATCTTCAGGAAATTCTTCCAATCCTAGAACCAGTAGCACAATCTGGTCGTCCATTATTGATTATTGCTGAAGATGTAGAAGGTCAGGCCTTAGCTACTTTAGTAGTAAACAAATTACGTGGTGGATTAAAAATTGCTGCCGTTAAAGCTCCAGGTTTTGGAGACCGACGTAAAGCAATGTTGGAAGATATCGCTATCTTAACTGGTGGTGTTGTGATTTCAGAAGAAAGAGGCTTCTCTTTAGAGAACGCTGATTTAACCATGTTAGGTACTGCTGAAACGATCACTATCGATAAAGACAACACAACTATTGTAAATGGTTCAGGAAAAGCTGAAGATATCAAAGCAAGAGTTAACCAAATTAAAGCGCAAATTGAAACTACGACGTCTGATTATGACAAAGAAAAACTTCAAGAGCGTTTGGCTAAATTAGCTGGCGGTGTGGCTGTACTTTATGTAGGTGCTGCAAGTGAAGTGGAAATGAAAGAGAAAAAAGACCGTGTTGATGATGCATTACACGCAACTAGAGCAGCTGTTGAAGAAGGTATCGTAGCTGGTGGTGGTGTTGCACTTGTAAGAGCAAAAGCAGTATTAGAAAAATTGACTACTGCCAACCTAGATGAAACTACTGGGGTTCAAATTGTAGCACGTGCAATTGAAGCACCTTTACGTACCATCGTCGAAAACGCAGGTGGCGAAGGAAGTGTTGTGGTTGCAAAAGTTATGGAAGGCAAAAAAGACTTCGGTTTTGATGCTAAGACAGAAACTTATGTGGACATGTTGAAAGCTGGAATTATCGATCCTAAAAAAGTAACTCGTATTGCTTTAGAAAACGCAGCGTCTGTTGCTGGAATGATCTTAACTACTGAATGTGCATTAGTGGAAATTAAAGAAGAAGGCCATGCCATGCCAATGGGCGGCGGCGGAATGCCAGGAATGATGTAATTTTCCTAAATCTTTTAATAATAAAACGCCTCAACCAAAATTGAGGCGTTTTTCATTTGCTGAAATTGAACTTTCATATAAAATATAAATAGCCTTACCAAAAAAAAAAGCCGGACAGCAAAACTATCCAGCTTTTCTTGCACTCTTCAACATCCAGAAATCATCGTGATGTTGTAAAAATCAACTATTGCTTATTTTCCTTATGATCGTCTCTAACTGTATCATCTCGGTATAAACAACAGGTGTGCAAACTGTGATAAGCCGCATCAGTAGCTTTAACTTCTTTAGTGTCATGACCACTTTCAGCAACACTTTGTTGAATCGACTTTAAAGTCGTTTTTCGTTCGTCAAAAATCAATTTTAATTCATGGGTGTTGACGTCCCAATTGGCAACTTTTACGCCTTTAGCCTTTATGGCCGCTTTTTCAATGCGCTCCTTGCACATATTGCATACGCCATCCACCTCAACTGTGGCCTTGGCATTTTTATTCTGTGCGAAGGTTACTGTTCCTACTAATAATGTCAGTGCTAATACTATTTTTTTCATAATCTTCTTTTTTTTCATTCCCTCGAAGGAGGGAATCTGTTAGTTATTTTTGTTATTACTTCGAATGAATCTATTATCCTTGTTTGTTTCTTCTTTCGCCACGAATACACAAATGTTTTATAAAGTGATTTGTGAATTCTTGGGTGCTTAATATTTTCAATTATTCACGAGGTTCCTTCCTTCACAGGAATTGGGGCTACTTAATCTTAAATCTTAATCCCGCGTAATACATACTTCCAAAAATTGGTCCATACACAAAAGTGGTATCAAAATTAGGTCCAAAAGGATCATCTGCCGCTAAAATCGGATTGTCCTGCCGTACATTCGTGATGTTTTCTCCGCCTAAATATATTTCAAATTTCTCAGAAAACACTTTCGTAACTTGAACATTTAAAGTTCCCACCGTTGGGGTGTATTCTGGCAATCGGTATTGAACAGGATTTGATACGGTAGATGAAAAGCGTTGTTCACCCAACCAATTGTAGGTGGCATCAAATTTCCATTGCGCAAAATTATCTTTCCGTTTTGTTTCATAGGACATGTTTGCGAATACGCGATGTTTAGGCGTTAGTGGCTTTTCTAACTTTCCAGAATTGTATTGGGTTTTGATATCATAATATTTATAGGCTGTTCTAAAATCAAATCCTTCAAAGACATTATAATTCAATTCCACCTGAAAGCTGTTCGCAAAACTTGCACCATCAAGATTATAGAAGTTGATTTCCCGCGGATTTTCATAATCGACCACGATTTGATTTTGGAAATCTGTTCTGTAATAATCAAAAGTTATATCGGCTTTATTCCCAAAAAGATTGAAACCTTGCAAAAATGAAACCCCGTAATTCCAGGCAATTTCTGGATCTAACCCATAACCATCCCTATGGTTTCCCGAAGGAACCACATTAGATATCATGATAGTTCTACCGGTGGAAAAAATATTCTGATTCTCGGCAAAAATACTGGCACTGCGTTTTCCACGACCAAAAGAAGCTCTTAAAGCTGATTTTTCCCAAATCGAATATTTTGCATGAAGTCTTGGGGTCACAAAAGTTCCTAACACATTATGTCGGTCAATACGCAAGCCTGCCGTCAAATTCAACTTTTCTAAATCATCAAAATTATATTCCATAAAAGCTCCTACTGAATTTTCCGTACGTTCATAATCGGCAGCTAAAACCAATTCATCATAATGATCATAAGTATAACTAACTCCCGTTTTGATTTTATGTCTCGAATCACTTATAATCGTATTATAAATACCATTCACATACAAGCTATTATGCAAAATATCATATTGATTCAATCCGAAATAAGAGTTTTGCTTGTGACTACTAAAAGCCGTTTGAACACCAATACTCTGCCAAGGAATATCAGGATTGACATAGCCTGTTTTAACAGACACATCAAATCTTCGGGTGTCGATCTCACTTCCCCAAGCATTCGTGGTCAATTTATCGGTATCAGGATTGAAGTTCAGCTGTCCCATTTGTTTGGAATCATCCAAATAACTCAAATTGATAAAACTCACAAAGCCTTTCTCTGGATTGGTGTATTGCCAACGATTCATTAAGTTGATCTGATTGTAAATCGGCATGTCCATAAATCCATCGTTATTGACATCATGTTTTTTATCATGTGTATTTCCATGAAGATATAAACCTGTGCTCCATTTATCCGATACTTTGGTATTCAAATGCACGTTAGCTTCCATGCGTTCACTGCTGGCGCCATACAGGTTAACGAAAAGTTGATTATCCGTGGCTGGTTTAACAAGTTCTGTATTGATCTGCCCTGCGATACTTTCAAACCCGTTGACCACACTTCCGGCACCTTTGGTAATTTGAATATTCTCTACCCAAGTACCTGGCGTAAAACTCAAACCGTAAGCTTGCGATGCCCCACGAATGGTCGGAATGTTTTCGGCAGTAATTAAGATATAAGGACTTGTCAAACCCAACATTTTGATCTGTCGGGTTCCCGTTACGGCATCCGCAAAATTGACATCAATAGATGGATTCGTCTCAAAACTTTCTGAGAGATTACAACAAGCTGCTTTGAGCAATTCATCACTACTCACAAACGTGACATTAGCAGATTGCATATACGATTTTGAGGTGGCTTGCTTACGCGAGGTTACGGTTATCTCATCCAATTCACTAGTGGCTTTAAGGGCATGTTTGACGTGTTTTGGAGTCGAAATGGTTAAAGTATCTGTTTTATAACCCACATAACTAATGACCAATTTTGTGTGCTCTTTATTATAGGGAATACTGAATTTTCCATCAATATCTGTAGTCGTTCCAATAGTAGAATCCAACCAATAGACATTAGCCCCTGGCAGAGGCAGTCTCGTTTTTTGTTCTGTTATTTCAACAATAATACCTTCAATCTTTTCTTGTGAAAAAATAAGGGTCGGAAGAAATAGGAGGATATAAAGTATATGTTTCATTAGTTAATCAATATTAATTTTTCTTAAATTCAAAGCATTTGCAATAACGGAAACAGAACTAAAGCTCATGGCCAAAGCAGCAATCATGGGCGATAATAGAAGTCCGAAAAACGGATACAGCACTCCCGCAGCAACGGGTATTCCTACACTGTTATATAACAGTGCAAAAAACCGGTTTTGCTTAATGTTCCTCATGACTTTCTCACTCAAATTATGAGTCTTTACAATTCCGTGTAAATCGCCTTTCACTAAGGTCAAGGAAGCACTTTCAATGGCGACGTCAGTTCCCGTGCCCATCGCAATGCCCACGTCACTTTGAGCCAAAGCTGGCGCATCATTGATTCCATCTCCGGCCATAGCGACTATTTTTCCTTCTTTTTGAAGTCTTTCCACTTCTTTTAGTTTTTGTTCAGGAAGGACTTCAGCCATAAAATGTTTGATTTGTAGCGTATCAGCCACTGCTTTTGCAGTGTCCTTATTATCTCCCGTGAGCATGATAACATCAATACCTTTAGATTGAAGTTTTGCAATCGCTTTTTTGCTGTTTTCTTTTATTTTATCAGAAATAATCACAAAACCAACCGCTCGATTATCTACCGCTAATAATGGAACGGTTTTGCCTAGCTGTTGCGCTTTTGTGATTTCCTTTTGAAGTACTTCAGGAATGGTCACATTGGCATCCTCCATTAGTTTGTGGTTCCCAAGCGCCACTTTCTGACCGTTTATAATCCCGGTAACTCCTTTCCCAGTTACCGAATTGAAATTCTTAGTTTCTAAGCTTTCAATGTTTTTAGATTTTCTGAACACCATCAAAAAGCAGATATAAGACGCCGAAAGACAGCACTAATAAAGTGGCTAAAAGCCAATAATAAGATTTCATTTTTGAATGCTATTTAATTAAACAATTCTTAAGCGATAGGTGCACAAACACACATCACTAACAACGGAATTGAAAAATCAAATGATGAAGACTTGGTCTAACACATGTATGTCAGTGACCAAACTGGGTGGAGAATAATCTTTATGCGGGACCACCTGTTTAGGTAAGACTTCAAAAAGATTGGTAAATGAATACACTAAAGCGGCTAAAAAAAACTGTTGATCAAGATGTAAATCTTCAAAAGAAGCCTTTTTTAATTTGTCCTGACCTTTTACAATTTCTAATTCATCTTTGCAGCAGGACTTCTTTTCTAAAGAAATTTTAGAAACAGCTTCCATATCCATTCCGCAGGTAATCGCCTTTGTAAAAATGGCGACATCGATTAATGTATCTCCACAAAAATGCTTTTCCATAGTAAATGAAAGTGTGGACAATAGCACTAAAAATGCCATGGCTACGGAAAAAACTTTATGAAGGTTTTTTTGATACATCACTGCAAAAATACAAAAATTCGGTTTGAATTAAGCATATTAAAAAAACCTTAATTTTTTTTAAATTTCAGTTTGTGATAATAAAATGCTGGTAACAACAATAACAATAGCAAGGGCTGGATTAAAAATCGTCTAATATTGAAAAAGATGTAATAATCTTCCTGTTTTGGATTAATCACAAAATACAAGAACACTGGCAACAGTAATAAAAACGCAGCGACGTAAATAAAAGTTGAAAATTTGACCACACTGCTATCGTTGAAGAAAATAAAAATAATCCCTAATGAAAATAGTGAGTTAAGAAAATATCTCAGTGCCGTAAAAAGTGTGAGCTTAAAAACTTCACGACGTGGATTGTCAATATAGAGATAGTCGTTCTTAAAAAATGTAAGATAGGGATCGTAGAATAATTCGTTTTCAAAAGCGCGAATCAGGATCAATAATCCGAAAAGCACCAGCAACCCAACCAATTTTACAATATTACTCATTTGTCGTGCTTAAGCTTGAAAACCGATTGACCCAAAACATCCAAAGCAAAAAAACCATTCCGTAAATAATCAATGGAAAGATAACCGTATGTAACTCTTCACTCCGCCAAGGATAATGATATAATCCCACTGACAAAATCGCAATTCGGAATATATTTACGATGTAAATAAGTATGCTGCCTGCTAAAATATAGAAAAACGTCGTTTTAGCTTTTCCAGCGAATGCGATGATGAATGAGATAAATAAAATAATAACACTCATGGCGTTACAGCCTTCAATAATGCGTGCTACAAATTCACCATTAACAATAAGCTTCATTGAAGGTTCATCGGGATGCTTTTCTATTCGGGAAGCATAACCAAACGCATGCAATAAAGAATCCGTTTGTTTGGCTACTAAATTGGTAAGGTAATCTGGATAATATGTTGATCCATCCGAAGAGTCCAAATACACTTTATACACAAAAGTCAAAATAGCATAGACGACTAAAAACGTCAAGATAAACTTAATAACAGATTTATATTTTATGATAAGATCCTTCAAAAATGCAAGTTTTATGTACGTTGTTAAAAATATACAAAAACGAGAATTGAAGCGATAGATATTGAATACTTTTACCAAAAACTTTTGAACAATGAATCTAGAACAACTTAAACCGCAAATAATTTCGATAATTTCTAAAAAAGACCATACCGTTGATGAGCGTTTGCTTTCAATTTGTGAAGTGCTTGAAGCTAACGTTCCTTATTACAATTGGGTAGGCTTTTATTTTAGAAATGGCGACAAGGAAGAATTAAAATTAGGCCCTTATGTTGGTGAACCAACGGATCACACGATAATTCCTTTTGGAAAAGGCATTTGTGGACAGGTCGCCGTGAGCAATCAGAATTTTGTAGTTCCGGATGTTTCTGCACAGGACAATTATATCGCTTGTAGCATTACGGTCAAGTCAGAAATTGTAATTCCTATTTTTGTGAATGGCGAAAACATAGGTCAAATTGATATTGACTCCAACACGATTGATCCGTTTACTGAAAAAGACGAGCGATTTTTGGAGTTTGTTTGTGCGGAAATCGCTACGATACTTGCGTAAACTCCAATGTGAAAATTCCAAATTCCAATAACTCACTGCGGGTGTTAGAATTTGGATTTTATTTTTTCGTGATTTTCTAAATGCAGAGTATAAAACCTCTCAGGTTTTCAAAACCTGAGAGGTTTTTTAGTTCCTATAAATAGTTAGACGATTAGTGCGCAAGATTTATCTAAACTATTGAAATTTGGATTTTGTTTTTTTGAAATTTTCAGCTCTACCTTACATTCCCGTTCTAATGGCTTCAACAGGATCGAGCCGTGCTGCTGAAATAGCAGGAATCACGCCAGAGATCAATCCAATGATGGTAGAAAGTACAAACCCTAAAAACATATTACCGGCAGAAAGTACAAATTCGAAATCGCCCGTAAACTGAGAGGCAATTAACGACACAATCCACACAAAAAACAGTCCAATAAGTCCGCCAATAACCGCTAAAATCACAGCTTCAAATAAAAACTGAAATAAGATGAACCTGTTTTTTGCACCCAAGGATTTCTGAATACCTATTAAATTGGTGCGTTCCTTTACGCTCACAAACATGATATTCGCAATTCCGAACCCACCGACCAATAAAGAGAAACCACTAATAATCCATCCCATAATATTCATGGTGCCAATAATACCATCAATAGCATCAGTAAAACCAGACATCTTGTTAACGAAAAAGTTATCAGGCTCGCCTGCCTTTAATCCTCTATAAACTCTAAATTTCTGTTTCAAAACGCCTTCAAAAGCCCCCATATCCACACCTTTTTCGGGTTTTATAATAACTGCCCCAGGAATACCATCAACACCACCCGTTTGAAAACGTCTGACAAAATTTGCAGGTACAAAAGCTTTGTCATCCGAACTATCGCCAAGACCTGAACCCATTTTTTTAATAACCCCTATCACGGTCAGTTTTCGACCATAAGCCCTAATTTGTTTTCCTATCGGATTTGCATTTCCAAATAGGTTTTCGGCAATGGAATGGCCTAAAACAATGACTGGCGAACCGTTAATGGATTCTGATTCGGTATAAAATCGCCCCTCTTCAATCTTTACGTTCTCAATGTCATAAATTTCATTGGACACTGGAGTAATATTGACGCCCGAGAGGGTTTCTGCACCATAACGGACCGTTTGTGGACTTCCAAAAATCACATAGGCCGACGCCGCAATGTCTGGCACATTTCGTCTTATAAAATCAAAGTCGCTATATTCCGTTTGCGGAAAATTATCGCGTTGCCATCGGGGAACATTAGTTGGTCCAAAAGAATACTTAGTTAAATACATCGTGTTTTTATCCAATCCTGACAGTTGATCCTTGATATTTCTGTCCAAAGAATCGACTGCCGCCAAAACTGCAATAATGGAAAAAATACCGATCGTGACGCCCAATAAGGATAAAAACGTGCGCAGTTTATTGTTGGTAAGTGCGTTTATGGCGAATGAAAAACTTTCTTTAAATAAGCGTAGGTAAAGCAGCATCTATTTTTGGTGGTTTTAAAACGATTTTAAAGATAGGACGTATTTAACAGTTTTTTGTTACAAAAAACATAAATAAACTGAGTCTTGTTACCTTAAATTGTCTTTAAGAATATGTACTTTTGCGCTTTAAAAATTCGCATTTCATTAAATTTTTATTTTTCCATCGCATTCATTGAAAAATGAGGCCAAAACAAACACACAACACCATGCACAACAAAACCATTTCATCTGCATTAATTTCTGTTTTCAGTAAAGACGGATTAGAACCTATTGTTAAAGAATTAAACCAGTTAGGCGTTACCATATACTCCACTGGCGGCACTGAAAGTTTCATCAAGGATTTAGGCATCAAAGTCATTCCTGTGGAAGAGGTCACCACCTACCCATCTATTTTGGGCGGTCGTGTTAAAACGTTGCATCCAAAAGTTTTTGGAGGGATTTTGAACCGTCAGGATAATGCAAAGGATATCGCAGAATTGGCAGAATTTTCAATCCCACAAATTGATTTGGTTGTTGTGGATTTATATCCGTTTGAAAAAACCGTGGCTTCTGATTCAAGTCATGAAGATATTATTGAAAAAATAGATATTGGAGGCATTTCTTTAATTAGAGCGGCTGCCAAAAATTATGCTGATGTGTTTTGTGTGTCTTCTGTGGACGATTATGCAGAATTCTTGGAATTATTAATAGCTAAAAAGGGAGAAACTTCAGATGCAGACAGAAAGCGTTTTGCTGGGAAGGCCTTTAATGTGTCTTCACATTACGATACGGCTATTTTTAATTATTTCAACAAAGAGAACGTAGAAACAGTTTTAAAAATCAGTGAAACTAATGGAAAAGAATTGCGTTATGGCGAAAACCCACATCAAAAAGGCTATTTCTTTGGAGATTTTGACGCGATGTTCGACCAACTTCATGGTAAGGAATTGAGCTACAACAATCTTTTGGACGTAGATGCGGCAGTGAATTTGATGAATGAGTTTAAAGGTGAAGCGCCAACCTTCGCTATTTTAAAACACAACAATGCTTGCGGATTTGCGCAAAGAGAAACTTTACACCAAGCGTATCTTGATGCATTGGCTGGCGATCCTGTTTCTGCTTTTGGTGGTGTTTTAATTGCAAATACCGAGATTGACAAAGCCACGGCCGAAGAGATCCACAATTTGTTTTGTGAAGTAGTTATAGCACCAAGCTTTTCTGCGGAAGCGAAAGAACTATTAGAAGGCAAGAAAAACAGAATCCTTTTAATTCAAAAAGATATCGCACTTCCACAAACAAGTGTAAGAACTTGTTTGAATGGCATTTTAGTTCAGGACAAAGATAATATCACAGATGCTTTAACTGATTTAAGCTATGCGACCAACAATAAACCGTCTAAAAACGAGTTAGATGATTTGATATTTGCCTCCAAAATTTGCAAGCATACCAAATCAAACACTATCGTATTGGCAAAAAACAAACAATTGTTTGCCAGCGGAACCGGACAAACCAGTCGTGTGGATGCCCTTAACCAAGCCATCCATAAAGCACAAACTTTTAATTTTGACTTGAAAGGCGCCGTGATGGCGAGTGATGCTTTTTTCCCATTTCCTGATTGTGTGGAAATTGCGAAAGATGCGGGTATTACTGCTGTAATCCAACCAGGAGGCTCTATTAAAGATGAATTGAGTATCGATTATTGCAACGCTAATAACGTATCAATGGTATTTACTGGAACGCGTCATTTTAAGCATTAAATCGCAAAAATTACAATAAGACGCCGTCTAAAGGCTATAAAAATACGTATGTAATAAACGCTTTGATAGTTATGAAGTTTTATTACATTTACAACAATATCAAAAAAAAAAAACGAATATAAACCTAAATAATCAATAACATACATGGGATTTTTTGACTTCTTAACAGAGGAAATAGCCATAGATTTAGGGACTGCAAACACCTTAATTATTCACAATGATAAAGTAGTTGTCGATAGTCCTTCAATAGTTGCAAGAGACCGAATTTCAGGAAAAATAATTGCTGTTGGTAAAGAAGCCAATCTGATGCAAGGTAAAACGCATGAAAACATTAAAACAATACGGCCATTAAAAGATGGGGTTATTGCCGATTTTGATGCTTCTGAACAAATGATCAATATGTTCATAAAGAATATCCCTGCCTTAAAAAAGCGTTTTTTCACCCCTGCGCTGCGCATGGTGGTTTGTATTCCGTCAGGGATTACTGAGGTTGAGATGCGTGCGGTAAAAGAATCTTGTGAGCGTGTTAACGGTAAAGAAGTGTATTTAATCCATGAGCCAATGGCTGCAGCTATTGGTATTGGTATTGACATCATGCAACCCAAAGGAAACATGATTGTAGATATAGGAGGTGGTACTACTGAAATTGCAGTGATCGCTCTTGGTGGAATTGTATGTGACAAATCAGTTAAAGTAGCTGGTGATGTCTTTACAAATGACATCGTATACTATATGCGTACGCAACACAACTTATATGTGGGAGAACGCACCGCGGAAAAAATTAAAATTCAAATTGGTGCTGCAACTGAAGATTTAGAGCTACCTCCAGAAGAAATGAGCGTTCAAGGACGTGACCTTTTAACAGGAAAACCTAAGCAAGTTCAAATTTCGTATCGCGAAATTGCAAAAGCACTTGATAAATCTATTTTGCGTATTGAGGATTCTGTTATGGAAACTTTATCACAGACGCCGCCAGAATTAGCTGCTGATATTTACAACACCGGAATTTATCTTGCTGGTGGTGGCTCTATGCTTAGAGGTCTGGACAAACGTTTGTCACAAAAAACAGATTTACCTGTTTATATTGCTGAAGATCCCTTAAGGGCAGTTGTTAGAGGAACGGGAATTGTATTGAAAAATCTTCCTAAATTCAAAAGTATCTTGATAAAATAGTTAAGTCCCAATGCAACAAATCATAAACTTTGTACTTAGGAACAAAACTTTTCTTGTGTTTTTGTTGCTTTTTGGCTTGTCTCTGTTTTTCACGATTCAATCACACTCCTATCACAAAAGTAAGTTTATTAACTCGTCCAATGTAGTTACAGGGAGGGTTTACCAAACGGCCAACAGCATTGGGAAATACTTTAATTTGGGTAAAGAAAACAAAGCTTTATTAGAAGAGAACCGCATGTTAAAATCCATAGTTCATAATATGGATGTGGATACCCTGAAGGACATTCTAAAAGATAGTCTCAAATTAAACCAGCATTTCAAATTTAGAACTGCCGATGTTTATAAAAACAGTTATTCCCAGTCCACCAATTATTTGACCATCAATAAAGGCGCCAAGGATAGTATTAAAATAGATCATGGTGTGATTACCTCAAAAGGAATTGTTGGTATTATCGAAAATACCTCGCAAAATTTCGCTTCAGTGCTATCGATTTTAAACACCCGTAGCCGTATCAATGCCCAATTAAAAAAGACCAATCATATTGGTTCTTTGGTTTGGAATACAGAATCGGCGGAATTCGCACAACTCATCGACCTTTCAAAATTTGCACCAGTTGCCATTGGCGATACTATTATTACTGGAGGACAATCCACGATTTTCCCAAAAGGCATATTAATAGGCACGATTAATTCTTACAAGCTCGATACTGGAGGCGATACGTATATCGTAAACGTAAAATTGTTTAATGATATGACCAATATTGGTCATGTTTATGTGATTGAAAACTTACAGGCTGAAGAAATAAAATCACTACAAAAAACAAAAGATGACTAAGGCAACGCTCAATATAGCCGCAAGGTTTATCATTTTGGTTTTGGTACAAGTATTGATCTTTAACCATATCGATTTTTTGGGTTATATCAATCCCTATATTTACATTCTTTTCATTCTATTATATCCAGCAAATAACGACCGAACTTTATTTGTTTTTTTAGCATTTTTATTGGGTTTAAGTGTGGATGTGTTCTCCGACTCTGGAGGAATTCATGCTGCAGCCTGTGTAACCGCAGCATATATTAGACCGGTGTTTTTGAAGTTTTCTTTTGGAACGGTATATGACTATCAATCCATAAAATTCGATCAAATGGATTTCGGAAGTAAATTGACCTATTTTTCAGCGATGGTGGTCGTCCATCATCTAATTATGTTTTCCTTAGAAATTTTTAACATTTCTAAAATATTGTTAATTCTTGAAAAAACGCTATTCTCAGGAATTTTTACCATTATACTTTGTTTAATTATTTCAATTCTTTTCAGTAAAAAACGTAAATGAGAAAATTACTACTCCTTTCAGTAATCGTTGTTGTAGGTTTGGTTTTTATTGCACGCTTATTTTATTTACAAGTGTACGATGAAGATCCATATAGCCTGTATGATGACAACGCCATCCGAAAGGTTTACGATTACCCAAAACGCGGTTACGTTTATGATCGAAATGGCAAATTACTGGTCGCCAATCAGCCCTCTTATGATGTGATGTTCATCCCTCGTGAAGTCAAAGAGATGGATACCCTGGAGTTTTGCAATCTTTTAAAAATCACCAAGGAAGATTTTATCAAATTCTATGATAAAGCATATCGCTATTCCCCACGACTACCATCTGTTTTTATTCCGCAACTTTCAAGAATTGAATATGCCGTTTTACAGGAAAAAATCAGGAAGTATGAAGGGTTCTATATCCAAAAACGTTCTTTAAGAGATTATCAAACCAATATTGGCGCGAACGTTTTAGGAGATATTGGTGAAGTCAACAACTATATTATCGAAAACGATCCGTACTATAAAAGTGGAGATTTAATAGGTAAACAAGGCGTTGAACTTTCCTATGAGGAAGTACTGCGAGGTGTAAAAGGAATCAAATTCATTCAAAAGGATAGGTTCAACAGAGATATTGGTCCTTATAAAGACGGGATTCATGACACCTTACCGGTTCCAGGTAAAGACATCAGCATTACGATTGATTCTGAACTACAAAAATATGGTGAACTCTTGATGACCCATAAACATGGCGGTATCATTGCCATAGAGCCAAGTTCTGGTGAGATTCTGGCCATGGTTTCGGCACCAACCTACAATCCTAATTTATTGGTGGGAAGACAACGCTCAAGGAATTTTTCTAAGTTATATACCGATACTATTGCAAAACCACTTTTTGATCGAAGTTTAAAGGCGCAATACCCTCCTGGTTCTCCTTTTAAAGTGCTCAGTGCTTTAATTGGTCTTCAGGAAAAAGTAGTGACCACACAAGATCAATTTACGTGTAGACATGGTTATTACCTTGGAAACAGAAGGTTGACAGGATGTCACAGCCATGCGAGCCCCTTATCCATGAATACCGGTATCGCACAATCCTGTAACGCTTATTTTGTCAATGTCTATAGACGCGTCATTGACAAATACGACAAACCAAGTGAAGGCATGGATGTATGGAGCAACCACGTCAAAAGTTTTGGATTGGGCGAATATTTGGGTTACGACCTTAAGATTGGAAATAAAGGTCGTATTCCTGATGGTGCGTTTTATGACAAATGGTACGGTAAAAACAGATGGTCGTCAACCTACAACATTTCTAATTCCATTGGACAGGGTGAAGTTGAAGCAACTCCTATTCAATTAGCAAATATGGTAGCGGCGATAAGTAATCGCGGGTTTTACTATACCCCTCACATCATTAAAAGAATTGAGGGACAAGACATTGATGCAAAATATACAACCCCTAATTACACTACCATTAATAAAGAACATTTTGAACCTATAGTGCAGGGCATGTTCGATGCCTATAATGTAGGAACAGCTGCTTCACTTCGGATACCTGGAATTGATATTTGTGGTAAAACCGGGACTGCTGAAAATTTCATGAGAATAGATGGCAAGCGCACGCAATTGACCGACCATTCGATCTTTGTGGCTTTCGCACCTAAAGACAATCCGAAAATTGCCATTGCCGTTTTTGTTGAAAATGGTTATTGGGGAAGTCGATTTGCAGGCCGTATTGCCAGTTTGATGATTGAAAAGTATATTAAGGGTGAGGTGACGATGACCTCTATGGAAAATTGGATTTTAACCCATAGTTTGGAGCATGAATACATAAAACCGTATTCTGGTAAACCATTTGGGATTAACCGTGAATCTGCTTTACAAGTCATTGATAAAATAAAGATGGATACCACCACGAATCTTATTAACGCGCCATCACCATTTAAGCTAGACTAAATGCAAAGAGATCATAGAGGTTTAAATTTTGATTGGATTACCATTGCATTATTTCTACTACTTGTTGGTTTTGGATGGCTCAACATCATGTCTGCTTCCCATTCTGGGAGTATTGAAAGCTATTTTGATATGAGCCAACCTTATGGGAAACAGTCTGTATTTATTATTTTTACTTTTGTTTTAATTGTTCTCATTCTGGCTTTGGACGCTAAGTTTTACGAACGTTTTGCCAGTGTTATCTATATTATTTCGATCCTATCCCTGATTGGGCTATTTATTTTTGGAAAAACCGTAAGTGGCGCCACGGCGTGGTATGGTATAGGCGGAATGACGCTTCAGCCCAGTGAGTTCGCTAAGTTCGCGACCTCTTTAGCGGTCGCAAAATACATGAGTGACCTTCAAACCAATATGAAGACCTTTAAGGATCAACTTAAAGCCTTGGGTATTATCGTGATTCCTGCCTTATTGATCTTATTACAAAATGACGCTGGAAGTACAGTAGTTTATGCCGCCTTCTTTTTTGTTTTTTACAGAGAAGGTTTACAACAAATTTATCTGGTCATTGCTGTTTTTTTAATTATGCTAGCCATATTAGCGCTCAAATTTAATGTGGTTACTGCGGTTGGGGTTGCCGGAATTTTAATCTTTGCCCATCACTTTTTTGGACAGAAGAAACGTCCGCAAATTTTTCAACCCATCGCCATTCTATTGGCATGTGTTGCCGTTTCTTTTGGAGTTAAGTATTTCTATAATAATATTCTTCAATTCCATCAAAAAGACAGAATAAGCCTTTGGTTGCGTTTGGAAACCGATCCTACAGCGCTTCATGAAATGAAACAAACCATCCTTTATAACCTTCATGAATCAGAGAAAGCAATAAGCTCTGGAGGATTGACAGGAAAAGGATTTATGCAAGGTACTCGAACCACTGGAAAATTTGTGCCCGAACAGCATACCGACTACATCTTTAGTACTGTTGGAGAGGAATGGGGATTTATGGGAAGTGCCCTAGTCGTAATTCTATTTGTATGCCTGTTGCTTCGCATCCTGTATTTGGCTGAACTACAAAAATCACAATTCAGTAGAGTCTATGGTTATTGTGTTGCCTCAATCTTATTTGCCCATTTCATGATCAACGTGGGCATGGTGATGGGCCTGATTCCCACAATTGGAATTCCACTACCGTTCTTCAGTTATGGAGGTTCCGCACTTTGGGCGTTTACGATTTTGTTGTTTATTTTTGTGAAGTTGGATTCGAATCGGATTAATGAGTGGTAATTTTTAAATTACAAATTCAAAGTATCAAATTCCATTTAATCAATTTGCGGTAATTCAATTTTAGACAAAGACCTATTTCGCAGAAGTTTTACAATAAACATTTTCTCTCGCAGAGACGCAAAGTTATAATTAGTCAAATTTGATTTATAAATAAGCCTGAAAAGATCAGTGAACATCTGCAGAAATCAGCGTCATCTGTGCTCTATTGAATACTAGGAATTGTTTTATTGAAACTTATAAATCAATTCCATGTCAATCCGTGAAATCCGTGTCTATACCAAAGAATGCTATTACGCAAAGTTCCGCAAAGGAAAATACAAAGGTTCACATAGCTTTATTTTATCAACGGTAGATAATAAATGAGACCCGTTTCAATTCTAAAATAAAAAATCTCAGATTAATAATTTAACCTGAGATTTTAAAATTTATAGCGATTATAAAACAATTCCACTACAGAATGTTATCAACTTAACGCAACAAACCCTACTTCAAGCTCGCCAAACTCGATTTAATCGTTTCAATTTTAGCTAAAGCATCAGCTTCTTTATTGCGCTCGTTTTTCAAAACCTGTTCTGGTGCATTGTTTACAAATCGCTCGTTTGCCAATTTGCTTTGCACCGATTTTAAGAAACCTTCAGTGTATTTTAATTCGTCATTTAATTTCTTGATTTCTTCTTCTACGTTAATAGCGCCAGAAATAGGAATAAAATATTCATTGGAATGGACTCTAAAACTTAGGGCTCCATCGACGGCTTCAGTAACAGATTCCATTTTTGAAATATTCCCCATCTTTTCGATGACCGAATTATAACGTTCAGAAAGATTGTCATTATTGATGACCGACAATTCAATACTGTCTTTAAAAGAAATGTTTTTATCTTTCCTGATGGTTCTAATTCCTGAAACCACTTCTTTTACCATTTCAAAATCAGAAATCAATTGGGCATCAAAAGATTCAATTTTTGGATATTTTGCAACAATCAAAGCTTCTTCAGGCGTTCGTTCTGCAATAAAATGCCAAATTTCTTCGGTTAAAAATGGCATGAATGGATGAAGAATCTTTAAGTTGGATTCAAAGATTTCAATCACACTTTTAAATGTTTTCGAATCGATAGGCTGCTGGTATTCCGGTTTGATCATTTCTAATAACCACGAGCAGAAATCATCCCAAATCAATTTGTAAATTCCCATTAAGGCATCAGACAATCTGTATTTGCTATAATGATCTTCTATTTCAACCAAAGCTTGTTGAAACTTGGATTGGTACCATTCTACTGCTATTTTTGAAGCCTCGGGTTGTTCAATGTCTGCAACTTCCCATCCGGTAACCAATCTGAAGGCATTCCATATTTTATTGGAAAAACCTTTACCTTGGTTACATAAGTCTTCATCAAACATCAAATCATTTCCCGCGGCAGAGCTTAACAACAAACCGACACGAACGCCGTCAGCGCCATAATCTTCGATCAGCTTTAAAGCATCAGGAGAATTCCCTAAGGATTTACTCATTTTTCGACGTTGTTTATCACGCACTAATCCGGTAAGATATACATTTGAAAACGGTTTTTCGTCTCTATATTCATAGCCAGCGATAATCATACGGGCTACCCAAAAGAATAAAATATCGGGACCTGTTACCAAGTCATTGGTGGGATAATAATATTCAATTTCAGGATTATCCGGATTACGAATCCCGTCAAAAACACTGATTGGCCATAACCAAGAAGAAAACCAAGTATCTAGAGCATCTTTATCTTGAGTTAAATCGTCTAACTTCAGTTGTGGATTATTTAATTTTTCTTGAGCTAACTTTAAAGCTTCGTCACGACTTTCTGCAACTACAAAATCCTCTTTTCCATCGCCATAGAAATAAGCAGGAATTTGCTGTCCCCAAAGTAATTGACGGGAAATATTCCAATCGCGAATATTTTCCATCCAATGGCGATAGGTATTGTTGAACCGTTTCGGAAACAATTTTACTTCTTCATCTTCCAAAACCGCTTTAATGGCAGGTTTTACCAAATCTTCCATTTTCAAAAACCATTGATCCGAAAGTCTAGGCTCAATAACGGCCTTGGTTCGTTCACTGGTTCCAACCTTATGTAGGATGTCTTCAGTTTTTACAAGAATGCCCAAATCCTTCAATTCTTGGGTCACATCTTTACGGGCCACTACTCTATCTTTTCCTTGATGATGCAGACCAAAACTATTCAAGGAAGCATCGTCATTTAGGATATCGACAACTTGCAAATTGTGTCTGTCGCCAATGGCCTTATCATTAACATCGTGCGCCGGAGTGATTTTTAAACATCCTGTACCAAATTCCATATCCACATAATCATCGGCTATGATAGGCACAATTCGGTTGCAAATAGGCACAATCACGTTTTTACCAATAAGATGTTGAAAACGCTCATCGTTAGGATTCACACAAATTGCTGTATCTCCCAATATAGTTTCAGGACGAGTGGTTGCAATCGTAACAAAATCATCTTGATTTTCAATTTGATATTTGACATAATATAACTTGTCGGTTCGCTCCACGTGAATCACTTCTTCATCTGACAAGGTCGTTTTGGCTTCTGGATCCCAATTGACCATTCGGAAACCACGATATATTAAGCCTTTGTTATATAAATCCACAAAAACCTTGATGACGGATTCGCTCATGTCGTCATCCATGGTAAATTTCGTACGATCCCAATCACAAGAGCAGCCTAACTTCTTCAATTGCTCTAAAATCACACCACCATACTCGTGGGTCCAATCCCAAGCATGGCTTAAGAATTCTTCACGTGACAATGTATTTTTATCAATGCCTTGTTCTTTTAACTTGGCCACTACTTTTGCTTCCGTCGCAATTGAGGCATGATCCGTTCCCGGCACCCAACACGCGTTTTTACCTTGCAAACGTGCGCGACGAATGAGCACATCTTGAATGGTATTATTCAACATATGACCCATGTGTAAAACTCCTGTAACATTAGGGGGTGGAATGACAATGGTATAGGGCTCTCGTTCATCTGGAACGGACTTGAAATATTTGTGTTCCATCCAATAGGAATACCACTTGTCCTCTACACTAGAAGCGGAATATTTTGTTGGGATTTGCATACTTTGGTACTGTTTTTGTATAATAACACGCAAAGTTACTTATATTTCTGTTTTAGTGAAATTATAAAAACAAATATTAAACCAAAATCAGGCACCAGTCTCAAACAGAATGATGCAGTTCAACTAAAAAATTTTGTGAAATGGTTAAAAGTAACTAATATTGACACTATCAATTTAAAATTAAAATGATGAAAAATTTAGTAGCAATTTTATTAGTAGGAATGTTAAGCATTTCTGCTTTTGCACAAGAAAAAGTAGCTAAGATCGAATTTAAAACGGACGTAATTGATTACGGCACAATCCAAAAGGGTGCTGATGGCGTTCGTGTATTTGAATTCACAAATACAGGTACTGCGCCATTAATTGTTTCGAAAGTAACTTCAACCTGTGGTTGTACGGTACCAAAAAAACCTGAGAAACCAATCCTTCCAGGAGAAAAAGGTCAAATAGAAGTAAAATATGATACACAACGTGTCATGCCAATTAGAAAGACTATTACAGTTTTATCGAATGCCGATACGCCAACTGTTGCCCTTAAAATTAAAGGCGAGGTTGTAGACTAAAGCTAATAGAATGTCTTGGATTAAAAAGACAAAAGTGTTATGGAACACTAATTATAGGTGTTTCTTACAATTTAAAAGCTCTCATTTTTGAGGGCTTTTTTTTTTACAATAAACTCTCCAATTTAAAACTAAAGCGCATGATCACGCCGTCTCTCTCAATTTTGAGATTGATGAGCTTCCCATTTTTTTCTCTAAAAAACGCATTGACTTCTTGAATTTTAAGATGTTGAACCTCTTTATTGTTGACAGACAGAATAATATCCCCCAACTTTAGCCCTACCCTTTCTGCCGGCGAGTTAGGTCTCAATTCAACAATTCTGAAAGCCGGTTTGAGCATAAACTTGTAAGCTTCAATGACGGATAGTCGAGACAAACTCTCCTGTGTTTGATTATTTTTAAATTGAGAATTGTTTTCTATTTCCTTAACTATCCTAACGCCATCCTGCTCTATGATGATGCCGCTCTTGTTATATTCAAAAGGATCATTAAAGCGATTATTCTTTTTAAAGGTCACTTTTTCGTTTTTATAATCTAATATGATATTAAATCGTCTTAACAATTCTCCACCCATACTGCCATTGCGTTCCTTATACTTTCTGGCAAAACTTATAGCAGCTGAATCAGGGTAAGCAACGTTCACATTATTAAGATGAAAATTGTTTATGGAGAACTTCGACACTTTTGATTTTTTTCCATGGACACTTCCACTCAATCCTTTGCCAAAGAAGTCAATAAAATACTTATTATTTTCAGGAACCAATCCTAAGGAATCATTTTCAAAAAGCCATAAAGCATCACTACCTCCTGAGTCCATCAATAATTTAACAGGAATGTCCCTTTCATTGACGGTAACGGTGGCATCAATATAAGGTTTGCTTTCAACTAAAGTCAAGTCTAATGTTTCACATATTTTGCATATTCTATACTTGTAGGTCTTCGGATTATTTAACCGGATAAACTTAGAGCCATAATTGATTTCAACAATGAAATCCTTTAAAATATCGTAACCGATGATACCATGCACAGGAATGCCCAATCTTGGTGTGAAGTTTATAGTTTCGTCAGTAATAATGAAAACATCCTGATTGACATTTACAGCATCGCCTATTTTAAATAGGTTTTTTGTCGATTTTAAAGCCTCCACACTACCGCCATCTCCGAGGCCTCTGAGCAGAATACTTTCTACATTCTTCAATTTTAATGAATCCGAAGTGTTGATAATATTGAAAAGAATGGGCCTACCGACGCCCGAATCTAAAAGAAATGAAAGTTGCAGTCCATTTACCTCCACAGGAATAACAATGAGATTGTCGATGAGCTGAAATTTAATTCTTGTGCTTTCCGTACGAATTAAACGAAAAGCACTCTGTGCAAAAGTAAATTGGCATAGGATCACAAAACTAAAAAAGATAAAACATCGCTTTATCATCGGGAGAAAAAGATAGAGTTCTACCAATTTACAAATCTTTAAGGTGACATTGTTTTTTTACATGCTCATTTTAAAAAATGTTTGAGATAATTTTCAGAACTTTGCACTCTTAAATATTAATATCATGCCGAAAATTTCAAAGAAAGGGCTGTCCATGCCTTCTTCGCCAATAAGGAAGTTAGTACCATTCGCTGAACAAGCCTATAAAGAAGGTAAAACTGTATATCATTTAAATATTGGTCAACCTGATATCAAAACACCAGAAATAGCATTGGACGCTGTGAGAGTACATTCTTTGGATATTTTAGCTTACACACGCTCAGAAGGTTCTGAAGGTTATAGAAAAAAAATAGCCGATTATTATGCTAAAAATAACATTCATGTTAGCCATAATGATATCATAGTAACTACTGGAGGTAGTGAAGCGTTGCTTTTTGCTTTTGGAAGTATTATGGATCCTGATGATGAAATCATTATTCCTGAGCCATTTTACGCCAATTACAATGGATTTTCTACGGCTTCAGATATCAAGGTTGTTCCGGTTATTTCTAAAATAGAAGATAACTTTGCTTTACCTCCAATTGCAGAATTTGAAAAACTGATTACCAATAAAACAAAGGCGATTTTAATCTGTAATCCAGGGAATCCTACCGGTTATCTTTACTCCAATGAAGAAATCAAACAACTCGCCGATCTTGTTAAAAAGCACGACCTATTCTTGATTGCGGATGAAGTTTATAGAGAGTTCGTATATGATGGCAATGAGTTTTACTCTATCATGCAAGAAGAAGGATTGGAAGATCATGCAATTATGATTGATTCAGTTTCTAAACGCTATAGCATGTGTGGTGCAAGAATTGGCTATTTTGTATCTCGAAACAAAGAAGTCATTCAAACCGCCCTTAAGTTTGCTCAAGCGCGATTGAGTCCACCTACTTTAGCTCAAATTGCAAGTGAAGCTGCCCTTGACACACCACAAAGTTACTTTGATGATGTTATTGAAGAGTATGTAAAAAGACGAAATACGCTCATCAGAGAATTAAAAAAGATTGACGGTCTTAAAGTTGCTGAACCTAAAGGTGCTTTCTATTGCATTGTAGAATTGCCAGTCAAAAGTGCCGATCATTTTGCACAATGGTTATTGGAAAGCTATGATCTTAATAAAGAAACGGTTATGGTTGCTCCAGCAGCTGGTTTCTATTCCACACCAAATACAGGATTGAACCAAATTAGAATTGCATATGTTCTTAATGAAGACAGCTTGATTAAAGCCGTACATATTTTAAAAGAAGCTTTAAAAGTTTACCCTAACTAGTGCACATTCAAGAAAACATATCATTAAAACCCTATAACACATTTGGGTTAGATGCGCGTGCAAGATATTTTGTAAAGGTCGAAAGCATTCAAGACTTAAAAGAAGTTTTAAGCTTGGATGCCCATCCCGAAAAATTCATTCTGGGAGGCGGTAGCAATATGCTACTCACTAAGGATTTGGATTGTTTGGTAATTCATGTGGCGCTTAAAGGCATTGAAGTTGTTGACGAAAAAGAAAACCAAGTTCTTGTCAAGGCTGGTGCTGGCGAAAACTGGCACCAATTTGTCTTGTGGTGTTTGGAACAAAATTTTGGAGGTATTGAAAACCTTTCACTAATTCCAGGCAATGTTGGGGCCGCTCCTATTCAAAATATAGGTGCCTATGGCATCGAAATAAAAGATGTCCTTGAATCCTGTGAAGCGCTGAACATTCATACGAAAGAAATCGAAACTTTCACTAAGGAACATTGTCAGTTTGGGTATCGTGAATCAGTATTTAAACAAGACAAAAAAAACAGTTATGTTATTGTAAGCACGACCTTGGCATTGACCAAGGATGATCATCAATTGCACATGGAATATGGCGCTATTACGGCCGAGTTAGAATCGATGAGCATAACAAATCCCACTATACAAGACATTTCCAAAGCAGTGATTTCGATTAGAGAAAGCAAACTCCCAAATCCTAAAGAGATTGGAAACAGTGGTAGTTTTTTTAAAAACCCTGTTATTTCTAAAACTCATTTTGAAAAGCTTCAAAACAAATTTCCTGGGATACCAAATTATGAGGTGTCTCCAAACGAAATAAAAGTTCCTGCAGGTTGGCTGATTGAAAGATCAGGTTTTAAGGGAAAAACATTTAATGACTATGGCGTTCATAAAAAACAAGCCTTAGTATTGGTCAATTATGGGAATGCTAAAGGATCAGACATTCTTAGTTTAGCCTTACTCATTCAAAAAACGATAAAGCAACTTTTCGGAATTACTATTGAAACTGAGGTAAACATTATATAAAAAGGCTTCAACAAGTTCTGCCAAAGCATTAAAACAAACACTAAAGTCTCGAACGACAAAGCTATTAATCATATGCCTTAAAAGAAGAAATTTCGACACTATAGATATCAATGCAATATTTAACGAATAAACGAGTTTATTCGTAGTTTTACCATCTTAAAGATTGATATACGTCCATTAAGTGTATATAGACTTTTTAAACCTTACATTAAACTAAATCTTAACTTTTGAGCTATTCATTAGAAGACCATATTGTCCAACTTCTTGAAAAAGGAGATCAAGCTGCGATTAATTTACTTTATGAAAATTATTCCGACAGTCTTTATGGCGTCATTTTAAAAATAACCAAGAACGAAGAGCTGGCACAAGACGCCTTACAGGAAAGTTTTGTGAAAATCTGGAAAAATGCAAAAAGATACGATTCATCAAAGGCAAAACTTTTCACATGGCTCTACAGAATTGCCCGCAATACAGCTATCGATAAATTAAGAAGTTTTAACAATCGTTTTCATAAGGAAGTCCAAATTGACAAATCAGACGTATATATTCTACCAACTGCAAGTTTAAATCAGGATGTCATCGATTTAAAAGAGCATGTTACCAAACTCGAAGAAAAGTACCAAATCGTTCTAAATGCCCTATTCTTTGAAGGCATGACACAACAAGAAGCTAGTGATGAATTAGATATTCCGTTAGGTACCATAAAATCTAGATTGAAAATTGGTTTGAGAGATTTACGTAAAATCTTCAACGACTAAAGATTATAAAAATGGAAAAAAAATTACAAGTTTTCATGGAATCGGGCCTATTGGATAGCTATATCTTAGGCACCACAACTCCTGACGAAAATCTGGAAGTTGAAAGTTATATCGCTGAATTCCCTGAAGTTGAAGCTGAATATGAAAGACTTCAAGATAATTTAGAAATCTTAGCAAAAGCACACACTGTAGAGGCTCCAAAATATATTTTGAATGCCGTTATCAAAGAAATAACAGATGACGTCCCGGTTATCCCGCTGCCATCACCTCCCACGCATAGTCGCGCACCTTGGTTTAGTATTGCAGCCAGCATTGCGGCCTTAATTTTTGGAGGATTATCTTACTTACTTTATGAACAAAATATATCTTTAGCCCTAGAAAATCAAGTGGTAGTGGATGAGATTTTTGACCTAAGAAGTGATATAGAAAACAATAACAACAAACTCGAGAACGTCATGCTTCAGTTTATGAAGTTGAACAATCCTGAAACTGAAAAATACGTTTTAAGAGGAAATTCAAGAGCTAAAAATCTTAAGACGGTGGCCTACATTAATGCTGTAGATAAAACGTCAATGATTGATGTAGTTTCTTTACCAAAGCTTCCTGAAAACCAAACCTATCAAATTTGGGCCGAGCTACAAGACAGAATGGTAAATCTTGGTATTTTGGATGAATCTGAACGCAACAAATTGAGAACAATTCCTTACATGGAAGATGCCTTAGGATTGAGTATTACCATAGAACCAAAATCTGGATCAAAAATAAATAATACCCATAATGAGAATTCTGTGGCAGAAGTCACCTTAAAGAATTGATTTAATTAAGAAGCTAAACCATATCTCGTTTCATATTCTGGGAGTAAAATACACATAAAAAGGCTGCTCATTCGAGCGGCCTTTCTGTTTATATACAGTTTATACTTTTTGATAAAAAATAGTCAGGGTTTGATGTTCTCTACTCATTTCAGTCCTTACACCACATAAATTACCACTTTATTAAAGATTCAAATTATTAAAAAGATGTATCTTTGTATAAATTTTGAACTGATGAAACTTTTAGTCATTACATTAATTCTCCTAGCACTTGCAGTTGCTGGTATTGCTATAAAAATATGGGCGAAAAAAGACGGGAAATTCGCTGGCACTTGTGCAAGTCAAAATCCTATGCTCAATAAAGAAGGTGCCCCTTGCGGGTTCTGTGGAAAAGCTCCTGATGAATTTGAAAACTGTAACGAACCACAACATTCTTAAGGGTTAATGATTATATTACATGTGCTTTTCTACATTTTTGTTGTAGTTATTTCTGTTCAACTTTTTTTTTATGCTTATGTTTTTTCGAAAGTAAAACAAAAAAAAGACGACGCTGTTAACTCCAATAAACCTACGATTTCCGTAGTTGTTTGTGCCAAGAATGAAGCTGAAAATTTAAAGACATTTTTGCCTTATATTCTAGAACAAGACTATCCAAACTTTGAATTGGTATTGATCAACGACAGCTCTACGGACAACACTTTACAGGTCATGGAGCGTTTTAAGGCCAATCATAGCAATATTAAAATCGTTAATGTCAAAAGCATTGAAACCTTCTGGGGAAATAAAAAATACGCCCTTACTTTAGGCATTAAAGCCGCCACCCATAACCACCTCCTGTTTACCGATGCCGATTGCAAACCGGCTTCCAACCAATGGATCAGTGAGATGGTCAGTAATTTTTCAAAAGATCATCAGCTTGTTTTGGGCTATGGTGCTTATGTCAAGGTCAAAAAATCGTTCCTAAACAAACTGATCCGTTTTGAAACTTTGATGACTGCCATTCAATACTTTTCTTATAGCAAATTAGGACAACCTTACATGGGTGTTGGAAGAAATTTAGCTTATACCAAAGATTTATTTTTTGAAGCTCGCGGATTCATGGATCATATGAACATTAAGTCTGGCGACGACGATCTTTTTGTCAATCAAATTGCCTCTGCTCAAAACACAACCATTTGTTTGTCCAAAAACAGTTTTACGGAGTCGCTTCCAAAAAATTCATTTAGTGATTGGATGATTCAAAAGCGCCGACATATTTCTACAGCAAAACATTACAAACAAAAACACAGGGCGATGTTGTCCTTATTTTATGTTTCGCAATTCTTGTTCCTCTTTTTAAGTATTGCACTGCTTAGCACGCTGTTTTATTGGGAAATCGTGCTTGGATTAATCGGTCTTAGATATATAGCACTGTTTATTTCTATGACACTAGCTGCAAAAAAATTAGAAGAAAAAGATCTGATTCCATTTTTTCCGTTTCTTGAAATATTTTTAATTATAGTGCAATTCGTTATCTTTATAAAAAATCTCATTTCAAAACCAACGCATTGGAAATAAAGGACATAATAAACAACGCAAAAAAAAATGACCAGTCTGCATTTAATATGCTGTTGGATTTTTTTTGGAATGATGTTTATGGTTTTCAATTGAAGCGTACAGAAAATGAAAATGACGCTGAGGATATTGCTATTCAAACCTTCTCAAAGGCCTTTGACAAAATTGATACTTATAACGATGAGTATGAATTTAAAACATGGTTGATTACAATTTCTAAAAACATTCATATTGATTTAATAAGAAAGAGAAAATCCTCCATTCAAAAGTCTCGTCACAATGACAACGAAGATTTTCACAATATAATAGATGAATCTCCTTCTCCTGAAGACAAACTCATTACTGAGCAAAACTTGGCCAAATTACTTCGAGACATCAAGAAGCTAAAGCCACATTATCAGGAAGTTATCAATTTGAGATATTTTCAAGAGCTAACTTACAAGGAAATTTCTGAAGAGCTTAACGAACCTATCAACAATGTTAAGGTTAAACTTTTGAGGGCAAAAAAATTACTGGCAGAAATAATTACTAAATAGTAATGCGCATCAGCTTAAAAAAAATAGGTCCCGGTTTATTGTTTGCCGGTGCAGCTATTGGCGTTTCGCATTTGGTACAATCTACAAGAGCTGGCGCTGATTTTGGTTATGGCCTTATTTGGGCCTTAATCCTTGTTCACATCTTTAAATATCCCTTCTTCCAATTTGGCCCGCGATACGCTTTGGCCACGGGCGAAAGTTTATTGGACGGTTATAAACGATTAGGAAAAGGCGTTTTAATCCTTTATTTCATCATCACATTTACGACCATGTTTACCATTCAAACGGCGGTAACTATTGTAACGGCCGGAATTGCCTCCTCTCTTTTTGGCAATTTCATTTCCACAGAATTATGGACCATCATCATTCTCTTCATTTGTTCCCTCATTCTGATTAAAGGAAAATATAAATTTCTTGATCAATTAATGAAAATCATCGTCATAACCCTTACTATAAGTACAGTGGTCGCTGTGATTCTTGTGTTCAAAACTGGCGGTCAGTCACCTTCATTTGCCCAAATACTGCCAAAAAACGCTATTGAAATTGGGTTTTTAATTGCTTTTATGGGTTGGATGCCGGCGCCTTTGGATGTTTCAGTATGGCAATCCCTTTGGGCTCTCGAAAAGCAAAAAGTCACTAAAGACTACGGGGTAAAATCATCGTTATTTGATTTTAACATCGGCTATATTGCAACCATAGTTATCGGACTTGGTTTTATTGCCTTAGGCGCTCTGGTCATGTTTCAAAGTGGAGATACCTTCAGCGCTAAAGCTGATGAATTCTCAAACCAACTCATTTCCATGTACACCAAAAGTTTAGGAAACTGGTCGTATCTCATAATTGGTATCGCCGCCTTTACAACGATGTTCAGTACAACACTAACCACATTGGATGCCTCGCCAAGAACTATGGCGAGAACTTCTGAATTGCTTTTTGGAAACTTTTCCAAACACAATTATTTGTTGTGGATTATTATTTTGATTGCAGGAACGGTTTCAATCTTCTTCTTTTTTGGCTCTGAAATGGGTCTTCTCATACAGATCGCCACCATCATTTCATTTTTGACGGCACCGTTTTATGCCATCATTAATTACAGGCTCATCAGCAGTATACATACGCCTGCCCGATGGCGTCCATCAATGAAAATGCACATCCTAAGCTGGTTAGGAATTCTATTCTTAATAGGTTTTAGCATTTGGTATCTCACCACACTATAATAACTATTTACAATTTTACTTTGTATCTTTGTGACTCAAAATCTGCGATTGAATGAGCACAGAAACGATAACAAAAGTGATTCCTGAACGTCAGCCAAAACCAAAATGGTTAAGGGTAAAACTACCAACAGGTAAAAAATATACAGAGCTTAGAAGCTTGGTGGACAAATATAGTTTGAACACCATCTGTACGTCTGGAAGCTGTCCAAACATGGGAGAATGTTGGGGAGAAGGAACAGCAACCTTCATGATTTTAGGAAATGTTTGCACACGTTCTTGTGGATTTTGCGGCGTAAAAACAGGACGTCCTGAAACCTTAGATTGGGATGAACCAGAAAAAGTGGCACGTTCCATCAAACTCATGAATATCAAGCACGCGGTTTTAACCAGTGTTGATAGAGATGATATCAAAGACATGGGAAGTATCATGTGGTCAGAAACGGTAAAAGCCGTACGTCGCATGAATCCTGAAATTACCTTGGAAACGCTTATCCCCGACTTTCAAGGCATAGAACAACATATTGATCGCATAATAGATGTTGCTCCAGAAGTGGTTTCACATAATATTGAAACAGTTAGGAGACTAACGCGAGAAGTGAGAATTCAAGCTAAATATGATCGCAGTTTAGGCGTTCTAAAATATCTGAAATCTCAGGGACAACGCCGTACAAAATCTGGCATCATGCTTGGTCTTGGAGAAACTCGCGAAGAAGTCATTGAAACCCTTCATGATTTAAGAGCCAATGATGTTGATATCGTCACCATTGGTCAATACTTACAACCAAGTAAAAAGCACTTGCCTGTACAACAGTTTATACTTCCAGATCAATTTAAAGAATACGAAACGATCGGATTAGAGCTTGGCTTTAGACATGTTGAAAGTAGCGCCTTGGTAAGATCATCTTACAAAGCTCAAAAACACATCCACTAATGATTAACGTTGCTATAAACGGGTTTGGTCGCATTGGCAGACGAGTATTTCGTCTTATTCAAGAACGTGATGATATGCAGGTGGTGGCCATCAATGATTTGGCAGATGCCCGAACCTTAAGTCACTTGTTAAAATACGACAGTATTCATGGCGTTTCAAAGAGCACCATTTCTTTCGATGATAATCACATCATTATAGACCAACAAAAGGTTTCTTTACTTAATCATAAACAGATTGACGATATTAATTGGACACCTTACCAGGTCGATTTTGTCATTGAATCTACAGGAAAATTTAAAACGACTACAGAATTAGAGAAACATATTACAAATGGTGCCAAAAAAGTTATTTTATCTGTTCCTCCTTTAGATGATTCCATTAAAACCATCGTCATAGGCGTTAACGACAACATCTTAACTGGCGATGAAACCATCATCTCAAATGCCTCTTGTACAACAAATAATGCCGCACCAATGATTGCGGTCATCGATGATCTTTGCGGTATTAAACAAGCTTATATTACAACAGTACACTCTTATACCACCGATCAAAGTTTACATGATCAACCCCATAAAGATTTAAGACGTGCCAGAGCCGCTGGCCAATCCATCGTGCCCACTACAACTGGAGCCGCAAAGGCGCTGACCAAGATATTTCCTAAACTAAACAATGTTATTGGAGGATGCGGTATTAGAGTTCCTGTTCCCAACGGTTCTTTAACCGATATCACTTTAAACGTTGAGCGGACCGTATCAATTGAAGAGATCAACCTAGCATTTAAAAAGGCTTCCGATACAAACTTTAAAGGTATTTTAGAATACACTGAAGATCCTATCGTATCGATTGATATTGTTGGAAATACACATTCTTGCATCTTTGACGCACAAATGACCTCCGTTATTGGCAATATGATCAAAATTATAGGATGGTATGATAATGAAACTGGGTATTCAAGTAGAATTATTGATTTAATAAGCAATTTGTCGAAGAAATAAGCGCTTTAGTCGAATAAATAATTATATTTGTTTCTCATAAAGTGACCAGAAATGTCCCAATACAAATTTTATATCGTTGCTTTTTTTGTTCTAACATCTTCTATACTATTCTCTCAAAATAGTGTTAACCAAGATGTTGACATTATAAAAATGCGCATTCAAAACTACATTACTCAATCTGGTTTTGAAACTGAGCGTGGTGACTATTATAATGCCAAAGAAAATCTCGAAAAGGCATTAACGCTTGCCAAACAAATTAACGACAAAAAAAGGCAAGGCAGCATCTACACCAAAATCGCGAAAGTTCAGTTTATAGTTGAAGAGCCCGAAAACGCCTTAGTTTCTTTAACAAAAGCATCAGAATTGCAGCGAGAAACCAATGATTACGCTAATTTGGCCATTACCTACAATGTTCGTGGCATCTTATATACGAGTAAAAAAGAATATCAAACGGCCTTGGAATATTTTAATTCTGCCAAATCCAGATTTGAAGAAGAAGGTCTTGAACGTCTAATTTCAGATGTCAGTTTAAACGAAGCCAAAGTTTATATTCAATTGAAAGATTATAAGACAGCTAAGGCCATGCTCGAAAAAACGATTATTCTAGCCAAAAAATATAATCAAGTGGGTATTTTAAGCAGTGCCTACATCAGCAGTGGCAAAGTTCAACAAAAATTAGGTAATTCAAACTTGGCACTTTCTTTGGCCAAGCAGGGACTGGAATTGGCCGAGCGCAATAATATTCCTGAATACATCACTGATAGTTATCTCACGCTTAGCGATATCTATCAAGAAAATGAAGACTATAAGCTCGCCAATGAATATTTAAGAAAACATATCAGTTTATCAGACTCGCTATTAAATATTAAACGCGAAAACCTATCGCCAGAAAGAAAATCGCAGTTTATAAATGAATATAAAGATTCTGAGTTTAAACAAATGGAAGTTAAGCTCGAAGAAGCCGATGCGTCGAATAATTTGACAAGGATTACAACCATTTTGAGTATCGCGTTGATCACCATTCTATCTTTATTGACCTTATCGCTTTACAAAAACAACAATATCAGACTTAAAACCAATAATATGCTTCATAAAAAAAATGATGAGCTTATTATTGCAAAGGAAAAAGCGGAGCTAGCGTCGAAAACAAAAGCCAACTTTTTATCTACCGTTACTCACGAACTCAGGACACCATTATATGCTGTGACAGGTTTAACCAATATGCTTTTGGATGAAGAACCAAAACCTGACCAGTTGCCGCACCTGAAATCGTTAAAATTTTCTGGGGATTACTTATTGACCTTTATTAATGATATCCTGCAAATCAATAAAATTGAGGCGAATAAAGTTGAACTGGATCCTGAAGTTTTCAATCTGAAGAAAAAGGTAGAAAATGTGATTTCTGCCTTAAGCAATTCAGCCTCGGACAATAACACAAAACTTCATTATGAATATGATGATGGTCTACCAACCACATTTATGGCCGACCAATTAAAGATTTCTCAAATTTTGATTAATCTTATTGGAAACGCGATTAAATTCACAAAAGATGGCGATATCTGGGTGAGATTGAAAAAACTAAATCAGACCAAAGACAACTATACGATACGCTTTGAAATAGAAGATAACGGCATTGGAATAACCAGAGAGAAACAAGAACACATGTTTGAAAGCTTCTCTCAAGGCTCGATTCAAATCAACCGAAAATACGGAGGAACCGGGCTTGGCCTTTCCATTGTAAAAGGACTTATTGACATTTTAAAAGGAAAAATTTACTTAAAGAGCGAACTTGGGAAAGGATCTTCGTTCTTTTTTGAAATCCCTATGACCTTTGCAACAGAACCAGTAATTAGCGAAAAACCTAAAACCCTTAACAAACTCAATGCTTTGGACTTGACAAATATCAAAATTTTGGTTGTTGAAGACAACAAAATCAACCAAATGATAACCCGAAAGATTTTAAATAAAATGAACCTTTATTGTGATGTTGTTGACAATGGCGAAGATGCGGTGGAACGCGTCAAAGAAGAACAATATGACATCGTCCTGATGGACATCCACATGCCTGGTATCAGCGGACTTGAAGCCACAAAAATTATTAGAACCTTTGATAAGGAACTGACTATTTTCGCCCTTACTGCCGTAACTATTGAAGATAAAATGCATGAATTTGACGAAGCAGGTTTTGATGACATCATCTCGAAGCCTTTCAAGCAGGAAGATTTTGAAAAGAAACTGTATAATGTTCTAAAAAAGAACAAGAAATCCTCAACGTCTATTTAACAAAACTACCTACCAATTTATCAAATTGTAATTGTCTATCAATTTTCATTTCAATTGGCAAATAATAGATGGCTTCACGGTCACCAAAATGAGGCTGCAAACGCATCATATCTTTTTCGGTCGTGACAATCAGTTGTTTTTGTTTTAAATTACTCAGATCACTTTCATTAAAATCGTGATGATCCTTGAATTTCAAATGCTCAAACTGCAAGCCTAAAGCTGTCAAATACTCCACTAAAGGTTTGGGATTGGCAATTCCTGTGACCAGGGTAAAAGATCGATTCTTAAGCGTCTTTAAATCCAGATGTTCTTTAGCATTTCTTATAGAATTAGAATAGGCAATACTTGCAAAAAACACTTCTTGATGCGCTAAAGCATTTATCTTAGCTTTAATTTTCTTTTTCTTTTTTTCAGATATATTTTCGGGACATTTAGTCACTACGATAATATCAGCGCGTTTGGCACCTTGTCTGGGCTCTCTTAAATTTCCAGTCGGCAATAAGATATCGTCTGTATAAAGATCATCATAGGAAGTCAATAAAATGTGATACCCCGCTTTTACCTTTCGATGCTGAAATGCATCATCGAGTAACACCACTTCAGGAGGATTTTGCAATGCCATTAATTGAGAAATCCCATGGACTCTATCGCCATCAACACTCACAACAACATCTTCAAACTTTTGATGAAACTGAAAAGGCTCATCTCCGATGGTTAATGCCGTAGCATTTTTATCAGCCACAACAAAACCCTTGGTTTGTCTTTTATAACCTCTGCTAAGCGTTGCAATATGATGATCAGATTTTAATAAACGAATTAAGTATTCAATCATGGGCGTTTTACCGGTGCCTCCAACACTTAAATTCCCAACACATATCACAGGAAAATCATAAGCAGTTGATTTTTTAATTCCCCAATCATATAATTTATTTCGCAACCAGGTTACCAAATAATAAACTGGAACAACAGGGAAAAGTAAATACCTTATTAATTTCATCATGCAGGCAAAGTTATTGCAACTAAGAGAAAATACAGCTAAGTATTTTCTGTAAAGAAACGTCTTTTGATCATTTTATCGTTCAGCACGCTTATTCTCAGGCATATTGACAGCACCACAACCATCAACTAAGATGTGTCCATTTTCATTAACCACTCTCATAGCTACTTTAAAATCCTCCCAATCAATTCCCTTAACCATTACATATCCTGTTTTCGGATCAAATGTATCCAATTCAAAACCTTCAGAAGGATAATCCTGAGCGTCAACCAAAGGATCCGCTAATAAACCAATTCTTGGATTTGCCTCCCAAGCCAAGATGACGATGTTTTCTAATTCTGTTTTTAATTTATCAGTGGCAAGAGGAGATTTTCTTGCAAATTCGAGAATTTCAAGGTGATTAATACTTTCAATGTAAGAATTGATAAAATCGAGTGCCACCTGATAGTTCTCATCTTCAGAAGACGCCTCACTGTCAAGAGGTTCATACAAATCGGAATTTGGAAGATCCAAATCCGACCCTTCAACATCAGAAGACTTTTTATTCCCCGATTGACAGG
The DNA here is from genome assembly GCF_053579655.1 of Gelidibacter sp. NCBI lineage: Bacteria > Pseudomonadati > Bacteroidota > Flavobacteriia > Flavobacteriales > Flavobacteriaceae > Gelidibacter > Gelidibacter sp. The sequence goes on from NZ_JBMDWE010000006.1 coordinate 49,701, forward strand.
CCAATAAACTTATTGAGAAAAAGAGGATAATTATGTATTTCATAATAATCAAAGGACTTGTTTACCACGAAAATATAATATTTTATCTTTGTAAGGAACCTAAAAACTAAAAACAATATGATTATTCAAGATGTCATCAATTATCTCGAAGAATTGGCACCTTTAGCTTATGCCGAAGATTTTGATAACGTTGGCTTGTTGGTGGGTAATAAAAACAATCCACTTACGGGCGTTTTAGTGACCTTGGACACTCTTGAAAGTGTTGTGGATGAAGCCATAGAGAAAGACTGCAATTTAATTGTCAGCTTCCATCCCATCATTTTCAAAGGTCTAAAAAAATTGAACGGCTCCAATTATGTAGAGCGCGTCGTCCTTAAGGCCATTAAACATGATATTGCTATTTACGCCATTCATACGGCATTGGACAATTGTCTACAAGGCGTCAACGACATTATTTGCAATACTTTAGGTATCGAAAATAAAAAAATATTACTTCCGCAACAAGGCACTATCAAAAAACTGACTACCTATGTTCCACAAAAGGATGCTGAGGCTTTACGACTAGCATTGTTTCAATCTGGCGCTGGCACCATTGGCAATTATGCCGATTGTAGTTTTAATACGGAAGGCATTGGCACTTTTAAAGGCAACGAAACGTCCAATCCTAAAGTTGGCAAACGCGGGGAATATCGACAGGAGCAAGAAACCCAGATTTCAGTAACGTTTCAAAAACATTTGGAACGCAACATTTTGAACGCACTTTTTCAAAGCCATCCTTACGAAGAAGTCGCATTTGAAGTGACCACCTTAGATAATTACAATCAACACATTGGCATGGGAATGGTTGGCGAGCTTGAAAATGAGATGGAAACCGAAGCATTTTTAAATTTCGTAAAGCAAAAAATGAAGGTTTCTTGTGTAAAACATTCAAAATTAACCAAAAATAAAGTCAAGCGTATTGCAGTGCTTGGAGGCTCCGGAAGTTTTGCTATTGCAGCGGCAAAGTCAGCACAGGCCGACGTTTTCATTACTTCTGACTTAAAATACCACGACTTTTTTTCAGCAGAAGGTCAAGTGATTTTAGCAGATATTGGGCATTATGAAAGCGAACAGTTCACAAAAACCTTTTTAGCCGAGTATCTCTCAAAAAAAATTACTAATTTTGCAATCGTTTTATCGACGATAAACACCAATCCTGTAAAGTATTTATAATTATGGCAAAAAAAGCTGACCTTTCTGTTGAAGACCGATTAAGAGCGTTGTATGATCTACAACTTATTGACTCTAGAATTGACGAAATCAGAAATATTAGAGGTGAACTTCCTTTAGAAGTAAGAGATTTAGAAGATGAAGTTGAAGGACTTAATACTAGACTTGAAAAATTAAACGGTGGCCTGTCACTCGTTGATGAGGATATCAAATCAAAAAAGAATCTTATTGAAGAAGCTAAAGCTTTAATCAAAAAATACGGCGAGCAGCAAAAAAACGTTAGAAATAACAGAGAATTCAATTCAATTACCAAAGAAATCGAATTTCAAGAATTGGAGATTGAGTTAGCTGAAAAGCACATCAAGGAATTTAAAGCCAATATTGATCAGAAAAAAGAAGTTATTTCTGAAACCAAAGACCGTTTGAAAGACCGTCAATCACATTTGAAGCACAAAAAAGGCGAATTGAATGCCATTTTAGCTGAAACTGAAAAAGAAGAAACTGCACTGATCAAAAAATCAGAAGAGTATCAAAATACAATTGATGAGCGTTTAGTAAGTGCTTACCACAGAATTAGAAAGAATGTTAAAAATGGCTTAGCTGTTGTAGCTATTGAAAGAGGTGCTTCTGGCGGATCTTTCTTTACCATTCCACCACAAGTGCAAGTAGAGATTGCCTCACGTAAAAAGGTAATTACAGATGAGCACAGTGGACGTATATTGGTTGATGCCGAATTAGCTGATGAGCAAAAAGAAAAAATGGAAAAAATGTTTGCTAAATTAAGCTAAACAAAATATAATTTATAGTTAAAAAGCCTTTACAATATGTAAGGGCTTTTTATTTTGACGTAACTTTCATATATACTTTAGTCCTTTATCTTGTTAAGCAATTAATAAATTACACTTATGAAATCACTTGTCTTATCATTATCACTGATATTTATATTCAGTTGCCAGAACAATGCACAAACCAATCCTAAACAGCAGGCTGTGAAAACTGCCTTACCCGTAGAAGTTCCTATGAAGGACGGAAAAGCAAAAGCCTATTTTGCCAGTGGGTGTTTTTGGTGTGTCGAAAACATTTATGAGCATGTGAAAGGAGTTAGCGAAGTTATTAGTGGTTACGCTGGAGGCCATACCCAAAATCCAACCTACGAATCAAACAATACTGGTACAACTGGACATGCTGAATCCGTTGAAGTTATTTACGATCCCAATGTGGTGAGTTTTGCAACCTTGGTCGATGTCTATTTCGGTTCTCAAAACCCAACCCAAGTCAATGGTCAAGGCAACGACAAAGGTTCACAATACCGTTCCATCATTTTTTATCAGAATGACGCCCAGAAAAATATCATTGAAGAAAAGAAAGCAGCGTTGGCAAAGAAACTCAATGAACCCATTGCGGCAGAAGTTTATCCTTTTCAAAAATTTTGGGTTGCCGAAGATTACCATCAGGATTATGAAAAAAAACATCCTGACAACTCCTATATCCAAAACGTATCCATCCCAAGATATGAACGTTTTAAAGCGAAATTTCCAGAGTTAATTAAAAAATAGAATTTTCCAAACCTGACAGGTTTCAAAAACCTGTCAGGTTTTTTTAATGTATCTTAAACACTAAAATTAAAACTTACAAATCATTCATCGTTATCTTTACATAAAAACAGGATATGAAAAATTCATTAATCTCCCTCGTACTAATTGCTTTATTCTTTTCTTGTAAGCAAAAAGAAGAACCTAAAACCATTGTAAAAGAATGGACCACAGCTGAAAAAATCGCCAATGCCAATGGAATTCAGAACTGGAAAAACGTAACCGAATTACAGTTTACCTTTAATGTTGATAAGGACACTACGCATTTTGAACGGTCGTGGACTTGGCATCCTAAAACAGACGATATCACCATGATTTCGGGAAAAGATACCGTTACCTACAATCAGAAATCAGTGGATAGCAGCTCTATGAATGCCGATAAAGCTTTTATAAATGACAAATATTGGTTGTTGGCACCCTTTCATTTGGTTTGGGATAAGACAATCACCATTTCTGAAACCTCAATAGTCGAAGCACCTATCAGCAAAACCCAACTGAACAAAATTACCATCACTTACCCAAATACAGGTGGTTATACGCCTGGCGATGCCTACGATTTATTTTTTGGTGATGATTATCTTTTAAAAGAATGGAATTATAGAAAAGGAAACTCGAAAGAACCCACCATGACCACAACTTGGGAAGATTATGAAGATTTCAAAGGCATTAAAATATCAAAACTCCATAAAAGATCAGATATTAACTGGAAACTTTCTTTTACCAACATTAAAGTCATGGACTAATTGTTTTTTTTAAATCAATGAAAACATCCAAACTATGAGTATAGGACCTATAAGGTATATTCATAGAATATTTTGCAGATGCGTCCCCAGATATTGAAAGAGCTTCCACTAACCAAGTTGAAGCTCTTTTTTTGTCAAATAAAGCTTAGAAAAACCATGTCGCGCACCTAACTTTCAAGATAAAATGATGCCTGACTTTCAACATAACATCAAACGCAAATAATCTTTTCATCTTTTAAATTCTCCATTTTTCTGACCACATTTCTAAACTTATAATTCCTATTTTTGTGTAGAACCGTAAATCACATACCTTGTCAAACTACAAATTAGGTTTAGAATACGCTAAACAACAAGACCAAAATGATCCTTTGGCACCTTACAGAAATCGTTTCCACATTCCAAAAGACAAGCATGGGAAAGATGTGATCTATATGACTGGTAATTCACTCGGTCTTCAACCCAAATCAACCAAAGATTATATTAATCAGGAATTGGAAGATTGGGCAAACCTCGGTGTTGAAGGGCATATGGAAGCGAAACATCCTTGGCTACGTTACCACGAATTCCTAACCGAAAGCATGGCTAAAGTTGTGGGTGCGAAACCTATTGAAGTCGTTGTCATGAATACCTTGACCGCCAATCTTCATTTGATGATGGTGTCTTTTTACCAACCGACTCCAAAACGCTATAAAATTTTGATTGAAGCGGACGCTTTTCCGTCAGATAAATATGCCGTTGAATCCCAATTGCGTCATCATGGTTTTGATGCCAAAGATGGATTGATTCTTTGGAAAGCCAGAAAAGGCGAAGAATTAGCTGATTATAACGATTTAGAAGCTATTCTGAACGAACATGGCGATGATATAGCATTGATCATGATTGGTGGCGTTAATTATTACACCGGGCAGTTTTTTGATTTGAAACGTATTACGCAACTTGGCCATAAGCACGGTTGCATGGTTGGATTTGACTGTGCGCATGGCGCTGGAAATGTAGAACTGAACTTACACGATTCAGGTGCTGATTTTGCGGTTTGGTGTACTTATAAATATCTCAATTCTGGCCCAGGAAGTTTGGGCGGCTGTTTTGTAAATGAACGACATGCCTATAATAAAGATCTGAACCGTTTTGCGGGTTGGTGGAGCCATAATAAGGAAACACGTTTTAAAATGCGCGACGAATTCGACCAACTCCCAGGTGCTGAAGGTTGGCAATTGAGTAATCCGCCAATTTTATCGATGGCAGCCATAAGAGCATCATTGGATATTTTTGCCGAAGTCGGCATGGAAAAACTAACCCAAAAATCCAAACACCTCACAGGGTATTTTGAGTTTTTAATCCACGAACTCAACCATGAGGATATCAAAATCATCACGCCGTCAAATCCAGATGAGCGCGGATGTCAATTATCTATTCAAGTAAAAAATGCCGATAAGCGACTGCATCAGCAGTTGACTGAATCTGGTGTTATTAGTGATTGGCGCGAACCTGATGTGATTCGTTGTGCGCCTGTACCTTTATACAATTCGTTTCAAGATGTTTATTATTTGGTGGAGAAGATGAGAGAGATATTAAAATAACCTGAAGGCTGTATAAAGCAGAAAGTTCAAGGCATGAAGCACGACGTTAAAAACAGGAGAAATTTCATTTGTAGCTATATTTCAAAACGCGCCTGAGTCAAAAATTCTTTCGCTTGGTCATTGAGCTTGTCGAAATGAAGGGAATGAAGACGGAAGGGTTGAAAATAATTATTTAAAACAGAAGATTCCCGCCTTCGCGGGAATGAATATATGAAAGACAAACAAAACATACTCATCATCGGCGCAGGACTTTGCGGCAGCTTACTCGCTTTACGTTTAGGTCAGCGCGGTTATAACGTAAATGTTTACGAAATGCGTCCAGATTTACGAACCGTAGAAATCAGCGCTGGTCGATCCATCAATTTGGCACTTTCAGATAGAGGGTTTAAAGCGATGAAACTGGTCGGCATTGAAGATAAAGTCAGAGAACTTTGCATCCCAATGAATGGACGGATGTTGCATGATGTGGAGGGCAACATGGTCATGGCACCTTACAGCGGGCGTGATCATGAATACATCAACTCTATCTCTCGTGGCCTATTGAATGCCCTATTGATGGACGAAGCCGAAAAACATGAGAATGTCAAATTTCATTTCAATAAAAAATGTAAATCTGTGGACTTCGAAAAAACCACAGCTTTATTTGAAGATCATAATTCTAAAGATGAATTTGTAGAAGATGCTGATATTATCATCGCTACCGATGGTGCAGGTTCAGTCATGCGACAAAGTTATTTTTTAGGCAAAAAATTCCTATTCAGTTTTTCTCAAGACTGGTTATCGCATGGCTACAAAGAACTCAGCTTCCATCCAACTGAAAACGGCGATTACAAAACCTATAAAAACGCCTTACATATTTGGGGTCGTGATAGTTTTATGTTGATTGCCTTACCGAATTTGGACGGCAGTTTTACGGTAACTTTATTTTTAAGTTATGAGGACGGCGAATACAATTTTGGCAATTTGACCACTCCTGAAAAAGTGATCGAATTTTTCCAAAAGTACTTTAAGGATGCTTTGGAATTGATGCCTAATCTGGTGGATGATTTCTTTACCAATCCTACATCGCCCTTAGGGACCGTAAAATGTTCGCCTTGGCATTATAAAGGTAATACGCTTTTAATGGGCGATGCCGCACACGCCGTTGTACCTTTTTATGGACAAGGGATGAATGCGTCTTTTGAAGATGTGACCATATTTGATAAAGTTTTGGATGAAGATCATGACGACTGGGAAACCGTCTTTAAAGTCTATGAACAGAATCGTAAACAAGACACCGATGCCATCGCCGATTTGTCAATGGACAATTTCCATGAAATGAAAGGCCACGTCAACAAAGCTATTTTCAGAGAAAAGCGTAACTTGGAGATGGCCTTGGAAAAGAATTTCCCAAACGACTATTCTTCAAAATATTCATTGGTTACCTTTCAGGAGAATATTGGTTACAGAGAAGCGATGTTAAGAGGTCGTGCACAAGACAAAGCCATCTTGAATATGTTGGCCGACAAGATAATTGACCTCAACGACGATTTAAAAACCAATTTAGAAAAAGTAAAAACTGTGACCGAAGAAATTTTAGAAGACGATATGGTAGCGAAAAATCTTAAGCATTAACCTAACAAAAACTCCTTCCCTTTGTAAGGGAAGGTGGATTCAATTCCAGTAAAGGAATTGAAGACGGAAGGGTTTTTATAAAACCTGTGAGGTCTTGACAACAACTTATAAGATTAAAAAAAATGAGTAGAGAAAAAAAAGAGGCTCCAACCGCCCTGTCTAACGAACAGGCAGGCGCAGGAACTGGTGTCACACCAAGAGGCGCCTATCCTGCCACTAAACGTGCTGGCGATTTTATATATGTATCTGGAACCAGTTCACGTCGTGCAGACAATACCATTGCCGGTGTTGACATCATTGACAACTTAGGCACCAAACATTTGAATGCCGAAGTCCAGACTCGCGAGGTCATTAGAAACATTGAAAAGAATCTCGCCAAAGAAGGCGCATCTCTGAAAGACGTGGTGGATGTCACGTCATTTTTAGTTAATATGAATGATTTTGCAGGTTACAATAAAGCCTACGCTGAATTTTTTGATAAAGAAACCGGACCAACCAGAACGACTGTGGCGGTGCATCAATTGCCACATCCGGATTTGGTGGTAGAGATTAAGGTGGTCGCATATAAAAAACAATAATTTGACAGACCTCTCAGTTTTTAAAACCTGAGAGGTCTTAAAATAAAATTCGTGAATTGGTGGCAAATAGAGAGAAACAAGATGAGATTCCTGCCTCCACAGGAATACGAAACTACATCAACGGTCAGTACATCAATCCAATTCAAGACAATTGGCTGGATAACTATTGCCCAGCTACTGGCGAAGTCTACGGAAAAATCCCGAACTCATCCAAAGCCGATGTAGAAAACGCGCATCTCGCGGCTAAATCCGCATTCCCAAGCTGGTCACAAACCACTTTCGAAGAACGCAGTAGAATCCTTATCAAGATTTCAGAATTATTAGAGGATAATTTGCAGCGTTTAGCCGAAGCTGAAAGCAAAGACAATGGAAAACCGGTATCGCTAGCAAAGGAAGTTGACATTCCAAGAGCGGCGAGTAATTTTCGATTTTTCGGGAATGCCATTACACAATTTGCCAGTGAAAGTCACGAAAGCGTCGGTCAGGATGCCATCAACTTTACCTTGCGCCAACCTATTGGTGTGGTGGGTTGTATTTCACCTTGGAACCTTCCACTCTATCTCTTTACTTGGAAAATCGCCCCGGCCATTGCGGCAGGAAACTGTGTGGTTGCCAAACCAAGTGAAGTTACACCGATGACCGCTTATTTACTTGGCGAAATTTGCACAGCAGCAGGTTTGCCAAAAGGTGTGCTAAACATTGTTCATGGATTAGGAACAACTACAGGTCAAGCCATCATAGAACACCCAGGGATTAAGGCTATTTCCTTTACTGGCGGTACAGCAACAGGCGCTCAAATTGCCAAAGTTGCCGCACCACTATTTAAAAAATTGTCTTTGGAATTGGGCGGAAAAAATCCAAACATCATTTTTGCTGATTGTGATTATGACGACATGTTGACTACGACAGTACGTTCCTCGTTTTCCAATCAAGGTCAGATTTGTTTATGCGGCAGCCGTATTTTTGTAGAAGCTTCCATCTACGACAAATTCAAAACAGATTTTGTCGCCAAAGTCAAAGCGCTTAAAGTTGGACATCCATCAGAAGCATCAACCAATATCGGTGCCTTAGTATCCAAACAACATTTCAAAAAAGTGATGGATTATATAGAAATTGCTAAAGCAGAACACGGAAAAATTCTTTGCGGTGGCAATAAAGTAGTTGTGAAGGGTTATGAAAACGGGTATTATTTGGAACCGACCGTTATTGAAGTCGTTTCAAATGACTGCCGCATCAATCAAGAAGAAATATTTGGACCTGTGGTCACTATTATGCCTTTTGAAAGTGAAGTTGAAGTTTTGGAAATGGCCAACAAAGTCAAATACGGATTATCAGCAACCCTTTGGACGAACGATTTAAAACGCACAATGCGAATGGCCAATCAATTGCAAGTTGGAATTGTTTGGATAAATACGTGGATGATGCGCGATTTACGAACACCTTTTGGTGGCGTAAAAGCATCTGGCATTGGTCGTGAGGGCGGATTTGAAGCCTTACGTTTTTTTACGGAGGCGAAGAATGTTTGTATAAAGTATTGAAAAAGAACAAAGATCATAGAATCAAGAACAAAGACCATTTTCAAGTCTATTTTCTATATTCTATTTTCTTTAATCCAATTAATTAACCCTAAAAGATCCCTGCCTTCGCAGGGAGTATGTTATGGATTTAAAACTAAACAACAAATTCGCATTAGTTTGCGGAAGTACAGCAGGAATAGGTAAAGCAACTGCCATATCATTAGCTAATGAAGGTGCAATCGTGACTTTAGTGGCTAGAAATGAAGATAAATTAAAGCAGGTTATTTCTGAATTGTCCAACTCAAAAAAACATAGCTATATCGCGGCCGATTTTTCAAACCCTGACGAATTACAAAATAAGGTTTCTGATTTCATCAAAAAAAATCACGGCTTCCATATTTTGGTAAACAATACGGGAGGCCCTGCAGGAGGACCAGTTTTTACCGCAAAGATTGAGGAATTTGAAAATGCGTTTACCCACCATTTAAAGTGCAATCATGTTTTGGCACAAACAGTTGTTCCATTTATGAAAGAAGAAGGTTATGGACGAATTATCAATATCATTTCTACTTCGGTAAAACAACCTTTGGACGGTCTTGGAGTAAGTAATACCATACGTGGCGCTGTTGCGAATTGGAGCAAAACTTTGGCCAATGAGCTTGGACAATTTGGAATTACAGTCAATAATGTGCTTCCAGGAGCCACGGACACGGATCGTCTGGCAGAAATCATCAAAAACAATTCGGTTAAAACGGGCAATAGTGTTGAAGAGTCAGCCAACGCCATGAAAAGTGGCGTTCCTGCCAAACGTTTTGCAAGACCTGAGGAATTGGCCTATGCCGTTACATTTTTAGCGAGCGACTGTGCAAGTTATATCAACGGAGTGAATCTTCCTGTTGATGGCGGACGTACGAAATCATTGTGAAAATAGGAGTAAAGATAAAAGAACAAAGACTTTCTGTTCTGCCGTTTTATACTTAATTATAATTGCTAAATCTGCGTGAGGAATGGAGGCATTGTTGGAGCTCCTCGCAGAGAGCGACTGCCGAGAGCCCGACCCGCGAGGGACACGCCCAAAAAACAAAACTATGAACCTAGTATCTCTATAAATTTCTAGGATTGAAGAATTTCCAATAGTTATTAACTCTAATGCTTCGCCTTGCATAAAGCTATATTTACCTACCCGCAATATCAGTCATCACAACTTTTTAATTATCCACCGAATCTTCAGCAAAATTGAAAAACGTGTGAGCTCTTCTTATAAACAGCAACTTTTTTAACTAGTTGATAAGTGAAATCTTTTTAATTCATGGAATTTAATCCAAAGAACTAAGACTAAACACTTTCTGTTCTGCCGTATTATACTTAATTTTAATTGCTGAATCTGCGTGAGGGATGGAGGCATTGTTGGAGCTCCTCGCAGAGAGCGACTGCCGAGAGCCCGACCCGCGAGGGACACGCCCAAAAAACAAAACTATGAACCTAGTATCTCTATAAATTTCTAGGATTGAAGAATTTCCAATAGATACTAAAAATAATGCCTCGCCTTGCATAAAGCTATATTTACATACCCGCAATATCAGTCCTCACAACTTTTTAATTATCCACCGAAGCTTCAGCGAAGGAGGAAAACCTCTGAGGTCTGCTTATAAACTGTTATTTTTTGACTAGTGGATATGAAATATCTTTATCATTGATGGAATTTAATCCAAAGAACGAAGACTAAACACTTTCTGTTCTGCCGTTTTATACTTAATTTTAATTGCTGAATCTGCGTGAGGGATGGAGGCATTGTTGGAGCTCCTCGCAGAGAGCGACTGCCGAGAGCCCGACCCGCTAGGGACACGCCCAAAAAACAAAACTATGAACCTAGTATCTCCCATTAATTTCAAGGAATGGATTGAAGAAAACCGTCATTTATTGAAACCTCCGGTTGGAAATAAAGTGGTTTGGCAAGATGGCGACTTTATTGTCATGGTTGTTGGCGGTCCGAATAATAGAAAAGACTATCATTATAACGAAACGCCTGAGTTCTTCTATCAAATTGAAGGCGATATCGTTTTGAAAATAATCGATAAGGGCACGCCAAAAGATGTGCATATCAAAGAAGGGGATATTTATTTATTACCTCCAAAAGTGCCACATTCGCCACAACGTGGCGCAAATACCGTGGGATTGGTGATTGAATATAAAAGACCGGAAGGCATGCGCGATGCACTGCTTTGGTTTTGTGAAAACTGTACGACGCAATTATATGAGGAGGATTTTACGGTTGAGAATATCGAAACGGATATGCCAAAAATATTTGATAAATATTATAGTGACGAGAACAAACGCAAGTGTCCGAACTGCGGCGAATTGATGGAGCCTCCTAAGAAGGTTAAGATTGATTAGCAAAAAATTCCTTTGTGATATATTGAGCTTGCCGAAATAAAAACCCTTTAGATTCAGCGGAGCCAAACATTAAGGCAGATTGGAGCTAATCTCAAAAAATCTTCTATTAAAAAACAAGAATAACATTTTCAAATTAAATCAGATTTGAACTCAAATTAACAAGATCCCTGCCTGCGCAGGGAGTGATATGAAAAGAAAATTAAGAATTAACGGCCACTCGCATCTTCTACCCTATCCGGAAGAAATCCCTCAATTTATGAAGGATAAAGAGATTTTTTGGGTCGATAAGGATCGGAAATTCATGCTGCAAAAAGATTGGAGCCGTCCTGTGACGGATTCAAGTTTCTTTTTGGATGATAAATTGGCATGGATGGAGCGTTTTAAAATTGATCATGCGGTCGTTTTAAATCTGTCGCAATTGTACGGCAACGGTTTGCGTGTGGAAGAAATGAAACAGGCCTTGCGATTTCAAAATGATTTTAATGCAAAAATCCAAAGGGAACATCCGAGTAAATTTACTTGCGGATTTGTGGTTCATCCTGGATTTGTAAGAGGTGCTTGTTGGGAAATTGAACGTTGCGTGGAAGAATTGGGGATGCAATTATTGTGTTTGCCCACCCATTACATGGATACAATCGGCACCTGGCGCTGTATTTTTGATGAAGAAAATGAGCCCATTTTTGAATTGGCCAATAAATATAATTTAGCCGTGGAAATCCATCCATATGATGGCGAAAAATTCATCAAATTAGAAAACACGTCATGGCGGTTCCATTTGATTTGGATGTTGGCGCAATGTGCGGATGCCTATCATTTTTTAACCTTAAATGGCTATCAGGATAAATATCCAAATATGCGCACGTGTTTCGCCCATGGTGGCCAGTTGGCACAAATTAATTTAGGGCGACGCATTCAAGGATTTGATGGCCGACCAGATTTATTTGTGGGCAAAAGCCACCCAAGAAAAGCGGTGGGTCACAAAAACATCTTCTTTGACACTTTGGTACATGATACTGGAAGCTTACAACTCTTGATTAAGAATCAAGGTTATAAACAAGTCATTATGGGACTGGACGATCCTTATCCTTTGGGGGAAATGGAAAGTGCACAACAATCCTCATACCCTGGAAAAATCTTAGATTTGGCCATGGAACGCAAAATCATTACCGAAGAAGAGCATGATGCCATTTGGGAAGACAACGTGATCCAATGGTTGTGTGGCGATGATGAAGCGGCAAAAGAAAAATTAATAAATAGAATATTAGGGAATTAATGACATCAACACTACAGTTTAAATATTCTAAAAAGCAGCTTCTTACGATCTTATTATTTGGCATTTTATGGCTACTTATTTTCGGTTTTTATTTCTTTTTTAGAACTGAAAGTTATTTTGGCTATGGTTATTTAGCCATTGGTATTGGATTTCTGGGATCTTATATTTATAAAAAAACCGTCCATTATGCCACTATAAAAAACGGGATTTTAACCAAACACGATCTCCTTCCAAAACGCATCAATCTGGATCAGATTACCGATATCACTTACTATGCAGGCAAGTATAAATTAATGACTAAGCAATCAGAAATGATCATTAATACGATGGTACTTGACAAAACTTCAATTGAAGATTTAAAAAAAATAATAAACCAAATAAACATCTCAAAATCATGAATTTCCTACCAGAAGCTTTGGATGATTACATTACCGCAAATTCTGAGGACGAACCAGAATTATTACAACGATTATCACGAGAAACGCATCAGAAAATACTGCAGCCGCGGATGCTCAGCGGGCATTACCAAGGCCGATTATTAAGTATCATTTCGAAGATAGCGAACCCAAAATGCATTTTGGAAATCGGGACATACACGGGCTATTCCGCATTGTGCTTAGCTGAAGGACTTCAAAAAAATGGCGAGCTTCATACCATAGATATCAATGAAGAGTTGGTGGATTTTCAACGCAAGTATTTTGATGAATCAGGATATGGAAAACAAATCCATCAGCATTTAGGAGATGCTTTAGACATCATCCCGCAATTGAAAATCAATTTTGATATTGTGTTTATTGATGCCGATAAGGAAAACTACAGCAAGTACTTTCATTTAATCATTGACAAACTAAACCCCGGCGGCATCATTTTATCTGACAATGTGCTTTGGAGCGGAAAAGTGATTGAACCATTAAAAAAAGATGATAAATCAACGGAGGGTTTAATGGAATATAACAAACTCCTGAAAGATGATGATCGGATTGAAACCGTTATGCTTCCTATTCGTGACGGATTGACGTTGAGCAGAAAAAAGTAAGATGAAAACCAAATTGCACATATTTAAAGTTGTGGCTGAACATTTAAGTTTTACCAAGGCTTCAGAACGTCTTTTCATTTCTCAGCCTGCAGTTTCAAAAACCATAAAGAATTTAGAAGAAGCTTATAAAAGCAATTTCTTCATCAGAAAACGAAACTCTATTGAACTTACTGACGATGGTAAAGCCTTTTTAATCTATGTTAATCGCATTTTGAGCATTTATGATGAAATGGAGCAACAATTCCTGCTCCTGAAGGATGCTTTGCCAGAAAATATTCATTTTGGAGTGAGTACCACTGCGGCCAATTATATCATCCCGAAAATTTTGGCAAAATTTAGTATGCAATATCCCCAAGTGCATTTTGAGATTACAAGTGGAAATTCAGAAGAAATTGAAAGTCTCATTTTAAATGAACATCTAAACTTTGGAATTACGGAAGGCAAAAACACAAATAAACAACTGCATTTTAAAAAATTCATCAAAGACGAAATTGTGTTGGTTACAAATGTCAGAAACACATCGATAAAGAATAACACGATTGACAAATCAACCATACAACATCTTCCATTATTAGAAAGAGAGTTAGGTTCTGGAACAAGAGATATTATTCACGACATTTTAAAGGAGAACAATATTACCAATCTCAATACTACTCTGCACCTCAACAGTACAGAGGCCATTAAAAATTATTTGTACCATTCGGACAGTTATGCTTTTCTATCCATCCATTCCCTGACGGAAGATTTGACAAGCAACAAACTGAAAATTATTGACATTAAAGATATCAGCATGGAACGTTGGTTTTATTTTGTTTCAAGGACAGGTTACAATTCCAAAGTCATGGAGTTTTTTGAAAAATTTGTACGCTCCAATTATAACTTTTAGTTATCTAGAGCCAAATCTTAATTTGCAGATAGGTTATAATTAAGCTTTAATTTTGTGTCTTGAAATCAAACGACATGAAATCAAATATATCTAAATCAATTTTCTTCATCCTTATTCTGGTAGCACTATCTGGATTTGTTAGCAGTCCGATTGCCTTACTTTTAGGATTTATATTCACATTTATCTTTAGTAATCCCTTCTTAAAAGAAACTCAAAAAACCATTCAAATTTTACTGAAAGTTGCCGTGGTTGGCTTGGGTTTTGGGATGTTCATCAAAGAAACCCTCGAAACGAGTAAAGAGGGATTAAGCCTGACCTTCTACTCGATTGTATTGACCGTAACCTTAGGGATTTTCTTGACCAAATTATTAAAACTGGATCGAAAGTTAGGCCACCTCATCACCTCTGGAACTTCAATTTGTGGCGGAAGCGCTATTGCGGCCATTTCGCCAGTAATCAAAGCCGATGGCAAAACCATCAGTTTGGCTTTAGGCGTTGTCTTTTTACTGAACTCCATCGCGCTTTTAATTTTTCCAGCCATCGGTCATTTTTTCAACTTAACTCAAGATCAGTTTGGTTTATGGGCTGCTATTGCCATACATGACACGAGCTCCGTGGTGGGCGCCGCATTGAGTTATGGCGATGAAGCCTTACGAATTGCGACAACGGTCAAACTATCCAGAACGTTATGGATCATTCCGTTGTCCATCTTTTCTATGTTTTTATTTAAATCGAAAGGTCAAAAAATTAAAATACCTTATTTTATTGGACTATTTATTTTAGCGATCCTTATCAACAGCTATAATGTACTTCCTACAGTAATTACGAGCAATATTGTTGATATCTCAAAACGTTTGTTGGTAGTCACCTTGTTTTTGGTGGGTTCAACCATTTCAATTATAGATTTAAAACAAACTGGATTTAAACCTATTGTGCTTGCCTTGTCACTTTGGATTTTTATTTCAATTTTCTCATTGGTTTATATTACGTATTAACAAAGAA
Organism: Gelidibacter sp.; assembly: GCF_053579655.1. Taxonomy (NCBI): domain Bacteria; kingdom Pseudomonadati; phylum Bacteroidota; class Flavobacteriia; order Flavobacteriales; family Flavobacteriaceae; genus Gelidibacter; species Gelidibacter sp. Next base: position 65,125 of record NZ_JBMDWE010000006.1, read on the forward strand.
TCAAGATGCTTCGACAAGCTCAACAGCCGCCGGTTCGCTTTTAGAACTAAGCTCTTGACAGCTAAGCATAACCCAAATTCAAGTTTGTATCCATCTGTATTTAGAACGCTGATGACGCGGATTGCTTATGATTAAAATGGATTTGAATTTTCAGTATCAGAAAAATCTGCATTTTATGATTAGTCATTCGCTTTTGTTCTTTGGAATATTTAAATATCTTATCCTGAATTATTAGTCTTCCTATAATTAAAGTTTGTATCCATTTGTATTTAGAACGCTGAAATGCCCATCCGTTCAGGCGGGTGACGCAGATTGCTTATTTTTAAAAAGGATTAGCCATTTCATATATGAGAGCCTTCAAATTTTATGATTAATCCCTTCCCTTTATTCATTAGAGAATTAAATTCTTCATCAAGAATTATTAGCAAATACTCAAAAACAATAGGTCCGTGCCAAAACAGAAAAACCACAGCGTGGCACTATCTTAACAGAACTATGTCATTGGTTGTTTTTCAGCTCCATAGGAGCGGCATATCATGTATAACCCAACAAGCTTACTTAATTAACAGACCAATTACCTTCCAATCAACACCTTCTTTTCATACAATAATTGATTACAAACCGACGCCATTTTATTTATTCTGGCCATTGTGGGGACCATGCTATGCCTGGCTGAATGCAAACAATCTCAGGATCAATTTCCTGACGTTTTTATGGCCAAAGCCGAATATTTCCATCAAGGATATGGTTTTGCATTTCCTGTGGATTAAAAACTTATCTATGATGCAAATCGCGTATTATTAGAGGTGACTGAAAACCAAGACTCTCAACAATTGTGCATTATTATTTGGACAAAGATCAACAGAATTAAGAATAAGGAAGTTTAATCAAAAGCTACAAATACTGAATTTGCACTCTTAGCAAGCGGTAAGATTTAAAATGGCAGAATTACAACTTTCGTTTTACTGAACCAATCGTTTCTTCAACATCATCTTTTATCTTCTGAACCTCATCAGTAAATGTCTTGGTATATTCTGCAGTATCGATACCATTTTTTTCAGCGCTTTTGGTAATCTCCGATTTAAGATCGTTTGTGGCATCCTTAAGTGTGCGCATTCCTTTACCTAAACCTCTCGCGATTTCAGGTATTTTATCTGCACCAAAAACCATGACCACTACAAAGAGTATGAACATGACTTCAGTAGTACCTATAAATAAAAATGTAGCTTGTAGTATCACAATGCAAATATAGTGAGATGTTTTGAATCCATTAAAAAAGTGGACTGTTAAATTAAGCGACGCTTTTAGTTAAAGTTTTTTGAAAGAATATTGGATGTTTTTTTAGAAGCTCACTGATTGCCTTCAATCTAGTTTTTATGACTATGAAGAATGGTTTTAAAAGCTTCTAATTTCGCTTTAAAAAAATCAAAAGTTGCCATATCATTCTTGACTTTACAAAGATTTTCAAAATTTGGATCATCTTGACAACAGTAGAAAAACTCAGCTTTAACACCATCTTCCAAATCAAAATCACTGAAAAGGTCTTCAGAAAACTTGGATTTCATTATATCTAGGCAATTGTCTGCTTTCTCTAATTTGACATGTTCTTTCAGTCGTTTTGTTCGTCCTGTTATGGCATTCACGATAAGACCAATGGGAACTAAGCCACCGCCTGAAGTAGCTTCATACAAACGTCTTTCGCTTTGCGACATTAGTTTTCCAGTGTATCCAGGGATGCCCAAATCATAAAAATTGAGGTCGCGTTTCAGTTCAGAATTATTGATGTCGGACATCAAATTGCCAGTAAGCACCTTCCCTACTAATACTTCATCTAAAACATTGACCAACTCCTCCAAATACACAGCCATTTGTTTGGAGGCGATTATAAACTTTGTAACCACAACTTCTTTGGGCTGATAAGAAATACCCGAAAACAGAATGGTATCATTCAGTTTCGCTGGAATAACAAAGGTGCCATCGGCATTCGAGATGGTAAATCGGCTAGCAGTTTTGTTAATGACGTGAATCCCATCCACCTCAACTGCAGCGCTAATCTTTCCATTGATCTCCACAGATTGCGCATAGGTTTCCATGACACAAAACAATAGTAATAAGATAAAAGTTAGAATATTTTTCAATCTTGGGCGCTAGTTTGAAGATTCAATTTATAGCTGACCAATTTTTCTTTCAGAAAGTCGAAAGTCTGAAAGTCGTCCTTCATGGCACAAAGTGAAGCAAATTGGGGATCATCTGAACAGAAATAGAAAAACTCAACGCGGTAGTCCTCCTCCAAAGGATATTCTTTAAACAACATATCTGATAAATTAGACTTTACTTTATTGAGACACTGATCCAACTGTTCTAATCTTACATAGTGTTTCAATTTATTTGTTCGGCCTGAAATCCCATTAATAATAGGATTTAATGACATGCCAACACCGCCGCCACCCATTGAACCTCCCATGGTAAGATCTAAACCTGTAGCCTCTTTCAAACGTCTTTCATTTTGGGTCAGTGGTTTTCCAGTATAGCCAGGAATCCCCAAATCATAAAAATTGAGGTCTGCCTTTACACCTGAAATGGCAAGATCTGAACTTAAATCGCCCGTCAATATTTTGCCAACGACGACTTCATCCAAAACATTGACTAATTCTTCCAAATAGATGTACAATTGTTTTGATGCGATAATGCTTTTAGTAACGACGACTTCTTTGGGCTGATAGGAGATACCCGAAAAAAGAATGGTATCATTCAGTTTCGCCGGAATATAAAAAGTGCCATCACTATTTGATATGGTAAATCGACTGGCCGTTTTATTGATCACATGAATCCCGTCCACCTCAACTGCAGCCGTAATCTTTCCGTTAATTTCCACAGATTGCGCATAGGTTTCTATAACACAAAACAATAGTAATGAGATAAAAGTTGGAATATTTCTCAATGTTGAGCAGATGTTTGAAGATTCATTTTGAAACTGACCAGTTTTTCCTTCAGAAATTCTAAAGTTTCAAAATCGTCATTAACTATACAAAGGGTATCAAATTGTGAGTCATCAGCGCAGAAATAGAAAAATTCATTTCTATAATGTTTCTCCAAAGGATGTGCACTAAATAAAATTTTAGAAAGATTAGCCTTCATTTTATCAATGCACTTATCTTGATTTTCAAGATGCACTCTATTTTTCAGTAATTTGGTTCTGCCCGAAATTGCATTTAAAATAGGATCCACAGGAAGTGTCCCACCTAATAAGGACAACAAGTGAATCGGCTTAAAATCTCCTGCCGTGTACAATCGTCGTTCACTTTGGGGTTTTGGTTTGCCTGCATATCCTGGAATGCCTAGATCAAAAAAATTGATATCCCGATTCACACCTAAATAAGCAAGGTCTGAGTTTAAATCGCCCGTCAATATTTTACCAACAACGACTTCATCCAAAGCATTTACTTTCTCAGAGAGGTAAATGGTCAACGATTTCGAATGGATCACACTCTGACTAACTACCACTTTTTTCAATTCATAGGAAATGCCTGAAAACACCAACGTATCATTCAATTTCACAGAGATTGAAAACTCGCCATTACTGTTTGAAATGGTAAAGGTCTTTGAGGTGTTATTGAGAATATGAATCCCGTCCACGTCATCATTTGCCAAGATTTGACCTTTGATGGCAACCGTTTGGCCCATCATAAAGTGAACTCCAACAATCATAAAGAAAGGAAATAGAACCTTATTATTTCCCACCATTCTTCGCTAAAAACTCTTTACTTTTAACGCTGATAAATTCTAAAAACTGAAATTCCTTTCCAGAATTAAGGAGTGAATAATCGATGCCTTCAGCTTCTACATAATCGACAAAAGCATCTACTTTATCTTCAGGAATATTAAAGTTTTCGACTAAAAACTTCGTACTGTAAAGCTCCGTAAATACGGCACTAGAATCTTCCTCACCCATCATTTCTATCTTCTTATTCTTTTTAGAATTGAAAATAGGTCTTAAAAACAAGTCGACAATTCCAATGACATTTAAACCATAAGGGATATCATTTCCGGTTTTAGTCATGGCGACGTTGACTACTTTCGATTTATAATCATCAGGAAAGACGTATTCGTTCATATTGGCCAATCCGAAATAAATGGCATCTAAATCTGGGTTAAAGGTTTTTACGCTTTCAATATCTACAAGCAAATTCCCAGTGAGATCGTAAGGCAAAATGACGACCTCGTCCAGTTTATTGATTTTTTCCACCAAAAACACGGTCATATTTTTAGTTTTAAGAATGTTTCTATCAATGGTTACTGTGAAATTTTGAAACTGTAACGCTCTAAATTCAATAACATCATTTAATGCCACTTTGATCTTAAAGAAACCCTTTTCGTCCGTAAGCGTTCCATTTTTGGCAGATGTATTATAAACGGTTATACCTTCCAATTCATCACTATCCACAACAATTTTTCCTGAAATTTCAACGCGTGTGATGTTTTGAGCAGTCATAAAAAACACCGGCGAGAGGAGAAATAGATAAAGCAAAGCTGTTTTCATAAGATATAATTTTAGTTGGGATGCTAAAGAAAGTATGAACTCTCTTAATTAATCTATAAAGCCTGATTAAACTTTTGTTAAATTGGCAGATTACTTAAATTTACAACAAAATAATCGAGAATTCACCCCTTACGATCAAATTTCGGGATGTTTATTTAAAAAATCGGTTCCAAATCAAGACCTCTATTACCTAAAAATTGACCTTATGAAACAAATGATAATTGCCAGTACATCAACCATCTATGGAAGTGACTATTTAGACTATCTTTTAGAAGAATTGATGTTCTTTTTTAAAGATGCAGAAACTATTCTATTTATTCCTTACGCCCGTCCAGGTGGCATAAGTCATGAAGAATACACAAAAAAAGCGCAGGAAGCTTTTTCTAAAATCGGAAAAGCAGTCAAAGGCATTCAAGAGTTTGACAATCCTAAAGACGCTTTAAATAATGCCAAAGGAATTTTTGTTGGCGGTGGGAATACGTTCGTCTTGGTCAATCAACTTTATAAAAATGATTTGATGAGCACGCTCCAAGAAGTCATCAATAATGGAACGCCATATTTTGGTACGAGCGCAGGCAGCAATATCTGCGGACTTACCATAAACACCACTAATGATATGCCTATCGTGTATCCACCAAGTTTCAAGACTTTAGCGATGGTGCCGTTTAATATCAACCCGCATTATTTAGATCCAGATACAAACAGCACCCACATGGGCGAAACCAGGGAAACACGAATCCAGGAGTTTCATGCTTTTAATTCACAACCCGTTATTGGACTCCGAGAAGGCAGTTGGTTAGAAGTCAATGGCGATCAGATTTTTTTAGAAGGCGAATTGGACGCGCGCATTTTTGAATACAACAAAGCTCCTTACGAAGTAGAAACGGGAACGGATTTGAGCGAACTAAAATAGAGGGTAGTTCATAGAGGGTAGAATATAGAGAATAGACAACTTTTATAATTTCTCGCAAAGGCGCTAAGACGCAAAGTTTTGGTGTAACAAGTCCAATTTTCAGTGCACCTCCGTGAAATCTCAGCGTAACTCTATGTTATGGAAATCCGTGAAAATTCGTGAAATCTGTGTCAAAAAAAAAGATTAATCTCCTCAACTGAAATTATAACATAATCTCCGCGCACCTCCGTGAAATCTCAGCATACCTCTGTGTAATAGCTATAGAAATCAGTGAAAATCCGTGAAATTCGTGTCAAAAAAAAGATTATTTCCTTAACTGAAATCATAATAGACACATTTTCTCAGTGCATTTCCGTGAAACCTCAGCGTATCTCTGTGTAATAACCCTATAATCAACTAAAGTTTCTTCAAAAAATGATACCCCAAAATCTCAAAGTCCTCGTTCATATAAAATTTATGTGAGGGCGTATTTTGGACATATGTATTGAGTTCTGCCGCTTGGCAACCTTTCTGAGCGGCATAATCGTAGATACATTTCATGAATTTTTTACCAAGACCTTTTCTTCGATACCCATCATCAATAAAAACATGATCGAGTTCTACACTTCTGCCAGAATAATGACGCGTACAAAACCACATGCCGGCGATACCGATGAGCTTTTCGCCATCATAAATTGCCGCGCACTCATAATTCTGAGTAACCATTTCAGCAAAACGTTGTTTCAGGATCGCTTCAGAAACTTTATTATGAGTTAATTTGAGCATTAAGGGAATGATCGTATTAATCTGCGAAGGCTCAATGATTTTAAATGAAATGGGCATACTTTAAATTTTAAGTAAAATTAAATAAATTCCTTCAGAAATAAATTAGTTAATTTTGATTGATTTTAAAAAAATATGAATAGACGAAAAGAACAAAGACCACTTCGCTGTTAGAATCAAGAACAAAGACTTAAACTGTGAAGTAATGGGAATTTACCAGCCTTATAATCATTCTGTCGGGAGTTGAATTTTTAAGATCAGACTATTTTACCATCTATATTTTTGGAAAAATTTAAAAATATTTATAATCCTGAGTTCTCATAAGATAATCTGTCTTTCAATTGAAATATAATTACTAAAAAATATGAACAGAAAAGATTTCATAAAAACTGCGATCCTTGGCGGAATTGCCTTAGGAGTTTTACCACAATTCGCATTTAAGGAATCGGGTTTGAGTTATGAGGAATTGATTGGAAAAGGAACTCCAAAACTTTACGGCGACGGATTTCAACTACGAAAAGAGGCGTATGATGCTTTTATCTTAATGAAAAACGCAGCTTTAAAGGAGAATATTTCGATTCAAGTCGTTTCTAGTTATCGGAATTTTGCCCATCAAAATAGAATTTGGGAACGTAAATACAAAAGCTTTACTCAGAACGGTTTATCGCCAGAAAAAGCCATTGAAAAAATCATAGAATACTCTACAATTCCTGGAACTTCCCGCCATCATTGGGGCACTGATATGGATATTATTGATGCCAATGTTCCAGAACCTAAAAATGTATTGAGTCCAGGTCATTTTGAAGGCAAAGGAAGCTATGTAAAACTTAAAAAATGGATGGATGAACATTCTAAAGACTATGGATTTTATTTAGTTTACACCAATCTTCCTGACCGAAAAGGTTTTAAATACGAACCTTGGCATTATAGTTACAAAGCTCTGTCGTGCGACTATCTTCAGGACTACAGGAAATTAAATTTAAAAGACATTCTCAGTAAAGAATCCCTTTTAGGACATGAATATTTGACCGACTCTTTTTTAAATCGCTACAACGTCGAGAATATTTTAGACATTAATCCTGAGCTTTTGTAAATTATAGATGGAAAGACGAATTGCAAAATGACACTAAATCAATGAACTAAAGCGCTCTACCAGCCCGACAAACGTTCTGGCGGAGGTTTTCCAAAAATGACTAAAAGCCTGTTGCATTTGTGAAATTTATAGTGAAAAATGTGAGTCGGTATCCTCAGTGTATGAGTAAATCCGTGAAAATTCGTGAAATTCGTGTCAAAATTTTTAGAAGCTAAAGTGGATTGCATTGAAGTGTATAACAGCCCGACAAACATTCTGGCAGGGTTTTAACATAATTTGAGGCCAATAAAAAAGCCTCTTAAAAACAAGAGGCTTTCTCAGACACTAACTCAACTTTCGTTTATGAAAGGTTTTTCAAATACGCTAAAGCATCTTTGGCATTGGATCGTTTCGCATAATCCATAGCCGTCCATCCGTTATCTGATTTCTTTTTAAGTTCCGCGCCGTTTTTCACGAGGAATTCTAAAATATCGGTTCTGTTATATTTAGCGGCATACATGGCTGGCGTCATCCCATTGGATTTTTCATTGACGTCAGCTCCTAACTCGATCAGCTTTTTAACGGTGTCAAGGTCTCCTTTCACAATAGACAAGCAAAACGGACTAACCGAAATTTTCGTTTTGATCATAGTGTTAGATGGAACTGTTTGGATACTTGAGGTTGCATGAGAGGTATTGAAAGCAAAACCTAATGCCAATGCAGAAATAATGATTGTTTTTTTCATGATGATTGATTTTTGATTAATGATTACTTTTTGACCATTAAGGCATTAAGATAATTAAGCTCGAATGTTTAGAACGTTATCCTTAATACTCTTTAAATTAATGGTTTATTTTTTTTGACTATATAAGAAAGACGACCCAAAACCAGAGGTGTTACAGTATTTCTTTTTAAATATCATTTTTTCGAACTATTGGGCTTTAAGATAATTGAGTTGAAATACTTAGAACGCAACTCTTAATGCTCCTTAACTTCTTAATGGTTTAATTTTTACCTATTCAATATTCGAAATGTTATGGCATTTCTATTTAAACATCATTTTACCCACTTTTTAAGACCAAATTACCTTTACAAATGTCAATTCCGTAAAGTCCTGTTTCCCTACTGCTAGACTCAAAAAATTCAGAATTTTAAAGCGATATTCTGTCATTTGAGTTTTTAAACTTTTATCTTTGAAACTCAAAACAAATTACCATGAACAAAAAAGTAATCCTTATGATTCTTGATGGTTGGGGGAAATCTCCAGACCCAAAAGTGTCAGCTATAGATAATGCCAATACACCATTTATCGATTCGCTTTATACCAAATATCCCAATGCCTCACTACGAACAGATGGACTCCATGTAGGTTTGCCAGAAGGCCAAATGGGCAATAGCGAAGTGGGCCACATGAATTTAGGCGCAGGTCGAATCGTGTACCAAGATTTGGCGAAAATCAATTTAGCAGTTCAAAATAATACACTTGCAGAAGAAAAAGCATTGGTTGATGCTTTTAAATTCGCCAAAGAAAACAAAAAGCCAGTTCACTTTTTAGGTTTATTGAGTGATGGCGGTGTGCATTCACATATCAACCATTTATTCGGATTGTTGGATGCCGCAAAACAATATAATCTCGAGAAAGTCTTTGTCCATGCCTTTACCGACGGGCGTGACGTGGATCCAAAATCTGGATTAGGTTTTGTTTCTCAATTGCAGACGCACATCAAAGGAACTTCCGCAGAATTGGCTACCGTCACCGGCCGTTATTATGCGATGGATCGCGATAAACGCTGGGAACGTGTAAAACTGGCTTATGATGCATTGGTCAACGGTATTGGCACACATTCCACAGATGCCATTCAAACCATTCAAGAAAGTTACAACAATGATGTGACGGATGAATTTATCAAACCGATCATCATGACCGATCATGAAGGCCATCCAAAAGCGACCATCAAAAATGGCGATGTGGTTATTTTCTTCAATTTCAGAACCGATAGAGGCCGACAATTGACTGAAGCCTTATCTCAATATGATTTTCATGAGCAAAACATGCACAAACTCGATTTGTATTTTGTGACCATGACCAATTATGACGATATTTTCAAAGGCATCAACGTGGTTTTTGAAAAAGACAATCTGACGGAAACCTTAGGCGAAGTTTTAGAAAAACACGGTAAAAAACAGATCCGTATTGCGGAGACTGAAAAATATCCACACGTAACATTTTTCTTTTCCGGAGGACGTGAAGTGCCTTTTGAGGGCGAGAAGCGTATTTTGCGCAATTCGCCAAAAGTTGCTACGTACGACCTAAAACCAGAAATGAGTGCTTATGAACTGCGTGATGCTTTAATTCCAGAATTGGAAAACGAAGACGTTGATTTTGTATGTCTCAACTTTGCCAACGGCGATATGGTGGGCCATACCGGCGTGATGGAAGCGGCGATTAAAGCTTGTGAAGCGGTGGATATCGTTGTGAAAGATGTGGTTACTACGGCACTAAAGCACAATTATACCACTTTGTTAATTGCTGACCATGGCAACTGCGAAACCATGATTAATCCGGATGGTAGTCCAAACACGGCACATACCACAAATCCGGTGCCGATCATATTAATCGATAAAGATTTAAAACATATTAATGATGGTATTTTAGGCGATCTGGCACCCACTATTTTAAAATTAATGGGAGTTCCGCAGCCAAAAATTATGACGCGACACTCGCTGATTTAATCATTTTAGGCCAGCAAATTATTTATTGTATTTTTGCCCAAAGCATTGACTCATGAATTTTCAGAACAGACTCATCATTGGTGTGGATTTTGACGGCACCATTGTAGAAGATCGTTATCCAGGAATTGGAAAACCACGTATTTTTGCCTTCGAAACGCTTAAACGTCTTCAAGAAGATGGGCATCGATTGATTTTATGGACGTACCGATGTGGAAGAACTCTTGATGAAGCTGTCGCATTTTGCGAACAGAATGGCATCGCGTTTTATGCTGTCAACAAAAGTTTTCCTGAAGAAGTGTTTGACAATACTAAAAGTCGAAAAATCAATGCCGATCTTTTTATCGATGACCGCAATATTGGCGGCGTCCTTGGCTGGGGCGAAGTTTATCAAATGATCACGAATGAAGAACCAAAAATCCCTGATCCACGAAAAAAAGGATTATTCTCTTTTTTCAGATAGAATTAGTTGGTCAGCATTTCAAAATACTGCCTATCAATAGCTTCTCTATGATTGGGATGGGCAATGTTCACTAAGGCCTTCACACGGTTTTTAATTGATTTACCATACAATTCTGCAATGCCATATTCGGTGACCACATAATTGACATGCGCCCTTGTGGTCACCACACCGGCACCAGGTTTTAAACTTGGCACAATACGGCTGATGCCCGTTTTTGTTTCAGAAGGCAAGGCAATAATGGCTTTCCCGCCATCACTTAATGAAGCGCCTCTGATAAAATCCATTTGTCCGCCTACCCCGGAAAATATTTGTGATCCAATAGAATCAGCACAAACCTGTCCGGTCACATCAACTTCTATGGCAGAGTTGATAGCGACCATTCGTGGATTTTGTTTGATGATGGACACATCGTTGGTGTAATTTGATGCACGCATTTCAATAAACGGATTGTCATCAACATAATCATACAAACGTTTTGAACCCATCAAAAAAGTTGCCAAGGCCCTACCTCTATTGATACTTTTGTAATTGCCGTTGATAACATTTGACAAAATAAGATCAATCACACCATCACTGAACATTTCAGTATGCAATCCTAAGTCCTTATGGTTGGTCAATCGTGTCAATACGGCATTTGGAATACTTCCAATCCCCATTTGTAAAGTGCTTCGGTCTTCAATTAAACCCGCAACAAAGTCGCCTATCTTTTCTTCTATAGCCGTTGGTTCTGCCATTTCATGAATAGGCAATGGTTCATCACAATTTACAAAAGCATTGATTTCAGAAATATGAATAATCCCTGCGCCGTGCGTTCTCGGCATTTGCTTATTGACTTGTGCAATCACATATTTAGCGTTGTCAATGGCTGCCAAAGTTGCTTCTACAGAAACACCGAGGGAACAATAACCATGTTTATCAGGCACCGAAACATGAATTAATGCGACATCTAAAGGTATGATGCGGCGCTTAAAAAGCAAAGGCAATTCACTTAAAAAAACCGGAGTATAAGAACCGTTTCCTGCTTTTATGGTATGTCTGACGTTTTTACCAATAAAAAAACAATTGACATGGAAACTATCTTTCAACTCAGGATTCGCATAAGGTGCCACCCCTTCGGTATGTAACTGGCAAATTTCGACGTTTCTCAACTCTTCATGTCTGTTGGCCAAGGCTTTTATCAACACTTGTGGCGCGGCCGCGGCTGCTTGCAGGTAAACACGATCATTTGATTTTACAGCCTTTACGGCATCTTCAGCAGTTATTGCTTTGTACATAAGGTATTCTATTTAATTACAAAACTATTCAACTAAATCCATTTAAAAACTGTTATATGTCATGTTCGGGAACAATGTCAACCCCATTTTTTTTAATTATCTTTGCACATATTTTTTTACGATGATTATACAAAAAACAAGAGAAGAAATCGAAATAATGCGCGAAAGCGCCTTAATCGTTTCCAAAACATTAGGCATGTTAGCGAAGGAAGTAAAACCTGGCGTTACCACGAAGCAACTGGACAAAATGGCCGAAGAGTTTATTCGTGCACAAGGTGCCCTTCCTGGGTTTTTAGGTCTTTATGACTGTCCATCAACATTACTTTGTAGCACCAATGAAGCCGTTGTTCATGGTTTACCAACTGATATTCCTTTAAAAGAAGGTGATGTGGTAGCCATCGATTGCGGTGCCCTTAAAAACAAATACTACGGCGACCATGCCTACACTTTTGAAGTTGGCGAAGTGGCTCCAGAACTAAAAAAACTACTTCAAATCACTAAGGAATCTTTATACCTTGGTATTAGAGAATTAAAAGTTGGCAACCGTGTTGGTGATGTAGGTTATGCCATTCAAAATTATTGCGAGGCCGAAGGCTATGGTGTCGTCAGGGAATTGGTAGGTCATGGGTTGGGCACAAAAATGCACGAAGATCCTGAAATGCCCAACTACGGCAAACGTGGACGCGGTAAGAAATTCATCGAAGGCATGGTGGTGGCCATCGAACCTATGATCAACTTAGGAACACACCGCATCAAACAACTTGATGATGGTTGGACGATTGTTACTTTAGATGGCAAACCAAGTGCGCATTTTGAGCATGATGTCGCAATCATTGATGGCAAACCAGAAATTTTATCAACGTTTGGGTATATTTATGAGGCTTTGGGGATTGTGTCTGATGAGGAGGATGAGTTTAGAAGAGAGGCTTTAGTGCTATAGCTATTTCGCAGAGATGCGCAGAGTTTCACGGAGATACACAGAGAGATATGAATGACAAACTGACTGAGCAAATTATTGGGGCAGCAATCGAGGTTCATAAAGCTTTAGGCCCTGGATTGTTGGAGTCTGCGTATCAAAAGTGTTTACTATACGAGCTAAAATCTCAAGGACTTGAAGTACAACAAGAAATACCTTTGCCTATTATTTATAAAGATATAAAATTAGACCATGGGTATCGCATTGATTTACTGGTCGAAAATGAAATTGTTATTGAAATTAAGACTGTCGAACAGTTTACTGACGTACACTTTGCTCAAATATTAACCTACCTAAAACTAGGCCATTTTCCAAAAGGATTACTTATCAATTTCCATTCAAAACTTTTAACCTCAGGAATCAAACGCTTTATCAATACACCTCAATAAAACTCAGCGTATCTCTGCGTTTTCTCTGTGAAACTCTGTGTAACCACTGTGAAAAAACTCTTAAAATACATCCTCAACACCATCCCAAGACCCATCCTAATCAGGCTCAGCTACGTGGCACGCCCTGTTTTGGCATTCTTCTTAAAGGGAGACCAGTTCACCGATCCTATTGATTCCAAGAGTTTCAAATCTTTTTTACCTTACGGATATGACACGCAACGCAACAACGTATTATCGCCTTCCACATTAAGCTTAGAACGCCATAGATTGCTTTGGCTGTATCTTAAAAATGAAACCGATTTCTTTACAGCCCCAAAAAAAGTATTGCATTTTGCTCCTGAACAGGCATTCTACAAGCGTTTCCGTAAAATGAAACATCTGGAATATGTCACTACTGATTTGAATTCGCCGTTGGCAGACGTGAAAGCAGATATTTGCGATTTACCATTTAAGGATAATGAATTTGACATCATTTTCTGTAATCATGTTTTGGAACATATTCCTGACGATACCAAAGCCATGCAGGAATTGTATCGCGTCATGAAACCAGGAGGGTATGGTATTTTCCAAATTCCGCAGGATTTATCACGAGCAACCACGTTTGACGATGACGCGATTACCGACAAAGCTGAACGCGCTAAAATCTTTGGCCAATATGACCATGTGAGAATTTATGGTCGCGATTATTTTGATAAGCTGCGCTCTATCGGATTTAAAGTTGAGGAAGTCGATTATACAATGACCTTATCTGAGGAAGATGTGACGCGCTTTTGTTTGGCTAAGGGTGAGGTTATTCCGGTTGTTAGGAAGTAAATCCGGAAGGGGTTATTTCACAGAGTTCCGTGGAGAAAGCAAAGAGTTTCGCAGAGATATCTCTACATTATAAGGATATAAATCTGTGAAAATTCGTGAAATCCGTGTCAAAAAATCAGTACACATCCGCTAAAATCAGCGTCACCCGCCTAAACGGACGGGCAAGTCTGCGTTCTATTAAAAACAAATCCCTTTGTGAAACTTCATTTAAAACTTTGCGCAACTTTGTGATATAGCTTTTGAGATATTCTTTTCTAAAAAAACAAAACAGCTATAACGCAGAGTTTCACAAAGAAAAAATTGAGTTGCACAAAGTAGTCATGGAGAATAATGAGAATTTTTTTAGGACGAACTCATGCATCTTAAAATATAACAATCCGTGAAAATCCGAGAAAATTCGTGTGAATAAATCAGTACACATCTGTTAAAATCAGCGTCACCCGCCTAAACGGACGGGCAAGTCTGCGTTCTATTAAAAACAAATCCCTTTGTGAGACTTCATTTAAAACTTTGCGCAACTTTGTGATATAGCTTTTGAGACATTCTACTCTGAAAAAACAAAACAGTTATTACGCAGAGTTTCACAAAGAAAAAATTGAGTTGCACAAAGTAGGTCGATAGGTTATATGATAAGATTCCTGCCTTCGCAGGCATTTGGCTAATCCTCAGGAAAACCGTTCAAAGAAAGCGTCTCCAATTCCTGTTGCTCATTTTCAAAAATCAAAAACGCCTTAATTTCTGGATGTACGTTTAAAAACGTTTTTACCTTTTCAATTCCCATAGCTTTGAATGCGGTGGCATAAGCATCAGCCGTCATGCAATCTTTAGCAATGACCGAAATACTCAGCAAATTGGTTTTACTTGGATAACCCGTTTTTGTATCAAGAATATGCGAATAGCGATTCCCTAAACTGTCCGTTTTAAACTTTCGATAGGTTCCTGAGGTAGCCATAGCTTCATCATGCAGGGAAATAGCTTTTAAAATGGATTGTTCGGCATCAAAATGTGGGAGCTCCACGCCTACTTTCCAGGATTTCTGCTTCTCAAGATTTTGTCCTTTGCAACGGATTTCTCCACCAATTTCAACAATATAATCTTTGATGTTTTGGCTTTCAAGAAAATCGGCGATGACATCTACACCATAACCTTTGGCAATGGCATTAAAATCAATGAACGTGTTTGGATTTTCTTTTATAATCTTATGGTCTTCCAATCTCACTTTATCCAATCCCACCGATAACATCAAACTATCGATTTTAAGACTGTCTAAAACCGCGATTTTACCTTCAGGGCCAAAATCCCAAGCGTTGACCAAAATCCCAATAGTTGGGTCAAAAACACCATCAGTCGCTTTATATATTTCTTTTGAGGCATTGAATACATTTTCAAAATGAGCATCTACATTAAAACTCTCGTTGCGGTTCACTTTCGAAATATCCGAATCCGCTTGATAGGTGGACATGGAGACGTTGATGATATGAAATAGACTATCAAATTGCCTTTGGAAATTTTCATGTCGTTCGGAAAAATATTGAATGCCATAAGTAGTTCCAAAAACTTCGCCAGACATTTTGGTGTTTATTGGCTCTTTTTTGCAGGAAACGATTAAAAGTAATATTAAAAGATAACTTATTCTTTTCATGTTGTTTGCTAAAGTCTAGTTATTAAAATCAAATTAAAAGGCTGTATCGCAGAGTTACACAAAGAACTCACAAAGTCACACAAAGAAAAGGTTTTAACAGTAGTGATTTTTATGTATTGGACGGTAAATTCGAGATATAATCCTAATTCAAATTGGTTTCTAATACTTGAATACCATTATACTCGATCAAATATTCTTCGTTAAGATATACTGGTAAATCTTCGCCTTTCGGATTTCCTAAGCCCACACCGGCATATAATACTTTCGCATCATGTTCACGCGCATGCTTTTTAAAGGATTCCATCCAAATCATATCATAATTATTTGGATTTTCAGGCAGTAGCACCACCTTTACAATGACGAAAAAATATTGCTTGTTTTTGTCTATGCACACAAACTGCGGATGCTTTTTAAGTTTGCTGTTAATGGCAATAAATTCAAAGCCACGTTGCTCCAAATCCTTTCCAACGTGGTTCATGGCTAAATTATGAAGTTCCTGTTCTGTAAGTGCTTTGCTCATGCTGCAAAAATACAATAATGAAGAAGATTTCTGTCTTAAGAAAAATTAAAAATATTTTAGCACTATAAAATCAAGAGTCAAAAATAACTTACAGAATTTCATAATTTATGAGGTGTTAAAATAAGCTAAAATCTATCGTCGTGCATTCTATTTTAGTAACTTAAGTGTCCTAAATTTCATGCTATGGAAACTTCATATCGTTTAGAACAGGCTATTAGCAAACTTTATAGAGCGTTTCACAATAACACCTTGAATCCTGAATGTTGTCTACAATGCGCCGTAGGAAATATTTTGGATAATAAGGATGCCTGGAAACATCTTTCTGATCAACATGGCTCATTACAACTGAATTATGTTGGATTAGTCAATCAAAATTTCGGGCGAACGTTCAATGGCTACTCTCCTATCGAGTTATTAAAAATAGAAGCGATATTTCTTAAAGGTTGCGGGTATTCAATTCCTTTAAATCATTTAGGAACAATACCTAAAAACCCTAAAGACAAAGACATTCTTTTTAATGGTTTATGTGATACTGTTGCTTTTTTATGTGCTTTGGATGGGGTTGATAATGTGATGGACTATTCCAAACTTTTTGAATTTGAGAAAGACCGAGCGCGATATCAATTAGATGAAATATGGGCTTAAGAAGCAAAGCTTACGTATTGAAAATCTTCTATTTTCTCCACTTTAAGACCACTTTTTTATAAATTAAAGAGCACTTCTCTTCATTGAATATATACAAACATCTAATTATTTAAATTCCATTAGTGCTAGTTCAGAATTATTCTTGAAGTAGTTCTCATCCAGATAACCTATACGACATTCAATCCCGAACTAATTGATTAAATTTGGCAAGGATAATAAGATTCGCTCATAGCGTGTATTTTCAGATATTTCTCTTTAAAAAAGCTAAGAATACCGTCCTTATAAGAAATCAACATCTTTACAAAAATAGCAATTATGGCGTACCATAGTACCACTTTAAGATCAAAAAAAAATCATTTAACCTTAGACGAACTTCATCTTAATAATGAAGTAAGAGCTAAAATAAATCAACTTTTAGAAGAATTTACCTTTAGAGATGCGCTAAGCAAACTCAATATTCCAGTAGATAATAAAATCTTATTACACGGACATACCGGCTGCGGAAAAACAGCGACTGCCCACGCCATTGGGCTTGCACTGAACAAAAAAGTAATCACTATAAATTTAAGTGGTTTTGTCTCATCAAAGTTGGGAGAAACCGCCAAAAATCTTGCCGAGCTTTTTAAAGAAGCTTCCATTGATGGTGCCATTTTATTTATAGATGAATTTGATTTTGTTGGGAAACTTAGAGATTATGATGAGAAAGATTCTGGCGAAATGAAACGATTGGTCAATGCGCTGATTCAGCAAATTGATCATTTATCAGATAATACCCTCTTAATTTGCGCGACCAATCATATCCATATTATTGACACAGCTTTATTAAGACGGTTTCAAATCAAACTTAATTACGAATTACCTTCGCAAAAAAGTCTTGATGTTTATTATGATAGCATTTTAGCAAAGTATCCAGAAAGCATTAACACGATCAAAAGAAGTTACGGCATATCTTATGCGGAAGCCAAAGATATCGCACACCAACAAATTAAAGCCAATGCCATTCAGTTTGAAAAGCAAAAAAAACATTTGCTGTTTGTATACGACAGTTTCAAATTAACGCAGGATGAAAAATCAAACGGAACGAAGGACAGTTTATCTGGCTATAAATTAGAAAGCCTAGACAAAAACAATACGTCATCTCTTGAAAAACATGAGACCAACTCCTCTCTCATCGCTTTCAAATCAGCCGATAAAAGTGATACCATCGAAGGCTTCGTCTGTGAAATAACAGGAGAAGCACTTATGCAAACTGATAAACTCAAAGTTTCTGATTATAAACGCGTATTGGCAACGACCAATTTAGGAACAGAAGTTTGGGTGTATGTTTCGAACAAATCCGTTTAAAATGGACATTGATATCACAAAAAATATCGCAACTATTTTAGAGCGTATTGACAAGGCCTGTAAAATTTCTGGTCGAAATCCAAAGGATGTAAAACTTCTATTGGCCACTAAAACGGTTTCTGCCGAAAACATCAAAATAGCGCTACAAAGTGGTCAAACTTTAATTGGCGAGAACAAAATTCAAGAGATTAAGGAAAAATACGAAAGTTTAAAAAGCATCATCCATCAAAAGCATTTTATAGGCCATTTACAGACCAACAAAGTGAAAGAATTGTACGATATGACGTAGACTGCATTCAGTCCTTAGATCGGCTTAAATTGGCAGAAAAACTACAAAGTCGATTGGAATATGAAGATAAAAAAATCGATGCCTTTCTGCAATTCAACACGTCATATGAAGACAGCAAATTTGGAATGGCGCCAGAAAACGCACTGAAACTTGCGATGGAAGTTCAACAATTTGACCGTATCCACATCAAAGGCTTAATGACCATTGGCTTATTTTCGGCAGAAGATGAGAAAGTCAGAAAATGTTTTAAACTCCTTAAACAAATCCAGTTACAACTTCTTGACCAAGACATTCCTGTTCATGAATTATCGATGGGCATGAGTGGCGACTTAGAAATAGCCATTGCAGAAGGTTCTACGATGGTCAGGGTTGGCACGGCCATTTTCGGAAAACGTGCACATCCGGATAGTTACTATTGGGATGAAGGCAAGTAGATTTCAGACCGCTTCGCTTTTAGTATTAAGTACAAAGACTTAAGCCATAAAGCATTGAGATCATAAAACTTAGTTGCGACTAACTCCCTCACTAAAATTATCAAATAAACGATAGTTAAAATTTAAAAGCTCAATGCGCTTGTCCTAAGCTTTGGATTTCTAAAAAAATAAAAACAGATTAATTTTTAGCATCTATTTCATTCTCAACTTATTCGACAAGTCCTTACAGAGAATATCAAAGCAACAAATCCTCAAGAAAAAAAAATAAACTAAATAGAGCAATAAAAATTGTGAATATCTATCGTTCATTTTGAGTAGCACGCACATTATAAGCCTTATTTTTGTGCCTTTAAAAAAATAAAGACATGAGCGTAACTTGGTATGAATGTAAGGTGAAATACAAAAAAACACACGACACAGGCGAGCAGAAAATAACTACCGACACCTATCTTTTGGATGCGGTTTCTTATACTGAAGCAGAAGTAAGAATTACTGAAGAAATGCAAGCGTACACCAATGAGGATATCAAAATCACAAATTTAAAAGTTGCCAACTATTCCGAAGTTCATCCTTTTGAGAATTCCGATCGCTGGTTTAAATGCAAAATCAGTCTCATCGCTTTTGATGAAGAAAGTGGAAAGGAAAGAAAGTCAAACATCTATTTGCTGGTACAAGCCAACGACATCAAAGAGGCTTTTGATAATAGCAACATCGTAATGGCACAGACTATGGGAGATTACACCATTCCTTCCATTATAGAATCGCCAATTTTGGATGTATTTCCATATTTCACAGGAGAAGAAGAACAATTAGAGAAATACAATGTTTTGGAAACTGCTGCCCCTAAAGCAACATTTGAAGAAGATGAAGACGATGAGGAGTTAGATGACCTACAAGAGCTAGACAATTTAGCAACTGAGGAAACTGAAGAAGAGCTCGTAGAGCAAGACATTGAAGAAGAAGAATAAATCAAAAACTAATATTTCGATTTTTTAATAAACTCCTTTTGTTACTAATATTTTAAACTGAAACCACTATTAAAGAAGCCGTCTTAATTTGATCATAAGACGGCTTATGTTTTATGATTATTTATACACTATAACCATATTTATTTTAGCTCCAACATACCCACTCTATCCCCAATTGAAAGACTCGAAATAAATCTATTATCATTTGAAACCTCCTCCCAACAATTTATCATATCAGCTGAGAAATTGATATCATCCAGAATAATTATTGATCCTTTTTTTGCTCTAGCAATCACAATTTCTAACTGAGGAATGACAAATTCTTTGGTGTGAATGGCATCGATAAAGGCGATGTCTATATTTTGATTATGAAGCAGTATATTGTCTATATTTTCCTCAAATGTGCCAACCGTTAATTTAAATCTATTGCTTATCTGCAATAAATTTTCTTTTGCCAATTTGGCCCAAACCTCATTTGGGTCAAAAGTAAGGAGTGAGCCTTTTTCGTTTTTATTTAACCCCGCCAGAAAATACATTCCAGAAACACCAAAAGCTGTACCGAATTCTACAATAATTTCAGGTTTTTTTTCTTGAACCAAGTATGCAAACAGATTACCTATTGCAGGTACACTTCTGACAGTATTAGGCTTTCGACTAGAACTTCCAATATTATTACCATGATAACCTTCCCAAAGAGGCTGATTACCTTTTTGATTAGTATGTTCTGCAAGCTGCTCAATCTTAGTGCAATAAGAGTTGATGGGCGGAATAATAAAATCACCAATAAAATTTTGTGCTAACCATGACCCTTCATCTTTCTTAACCCAGTTGATAGGAAGTTTTCTACCTATACGACTAATAACATATGGCTTAATCATCCGTTTAAACTTGTTGATCATTATATTATGTGTGTTTTTTAGTTAATTAATAAGATAGCATAAATAAAAACGGCACCTTTTTATTTTCTTAAGCAAATTAACATTTATTTCTTTCATAATTAATATTCCATTTTAAAAATGAGGAGATAGTAATTTCGATGTTGGTTAATTTAATGTTTCGGATAAATCTGTCTTTGATCCGCAAGCCTAATTTGAAACAGACAAAAGCCCAACACTTTCGTGTTGGGCTTTTATATAATGAAGACCTTTCAGGTTTTGGAAATCTGAAAGGTTTATGCTCTCATCTATCCTCCAAAGTCATCAAATCTGATATTCTCATCTGGAATTCCGAAATCCTCTCCCATTTTCTGAACGGCTTGGTTCATCAATGGTGGACCACAGAAGTATAATTCGATATCTTCTGGTGACTCATGATGGTTCAAATAGTTCTCGATAACACAATTGTGAATGAACCCTACAAACCCATCGCCTGGGGCATCAATATTCTCTTTAACTTTCCAATTGTCTTCTTCCATAGGTTCAGACAAGGCCAAGTAGAACTTAAAGTTAGGGAACTCACGTTCTAATTCATGGAAATGATCTAGATAGAACAATTCACGCTTAGAACGTCCACCGTACCAATACGTCACTTTACGACCTGTTTTTAAGGTTTTGAATAAGTGGTACAAGTGTGAACGCATTGGCGCCATTCCTGCTCCACCACCTACATATAACATTTCTGCATCAGATTCATTGATAAAGAATTCACCGTAAGGTCCTGAAATAACGACTTTATCGCCTTTTTTCTGGTTAAAGATATAAGACGATGCAATACCTGGATTCACATCCATCCAGCCACCTTTGGCTCTATCAAACGGAGGCGTTGCAATACGAACGTTTAACATGATTTCTCTTCCTTCTGCAGGGTAAGAAGCCATAGAATAAGCACGTTCAGTTGTTTCTTCGTTCTTCATGACCAAAGGCCATAATTTAAACTTGTCCCATTCTGCTTGAAACTTATCTGGCGTGTCATGCTCTTCAGGATGGGCAGTGATGTCCATGTCCTTAAAGTTAATGGTACAAGGTGGAATTTCAATTTGAATATAACCTCCAGCTTTGTAGCCCATATCTTCAGGAATCTCTACTACGAACTCTTTAATAAAAGAGGCGACGTTATAATTTCTAACAACGGTTGCTTCCCATTTTTTGATTCCAAATACTTCCTCAGGAATAGTAATCACCATATCCTGTTTTACTTTTACCTGACATGACAAACGGATACCTTCCTTTAATTCAGTACGGGTAAAATGTGGTGTTTCAGTTGGGAGTGCTTCACCCCCACCTGATAAAACATGACATTCACACTGAATACAAGTTCCACCACCACCACAAGCAGATGGTAAAAATATTTTTTGAGCACTCAAGGTTGTAAGCAAAGAATTCCCTGAAGGTACTTCAATTACTTTTTCTCCATTAATGGTAATTTTAACAGGACCTGAAGGCGCTAATTTTTGTTTTACGAATAATAAAAGTGAAACTAATAGCAACGTAATTACTAAAAACGCAATTATTGTCGCTATGATGACACCGGTTGTACTTGCTGCTAATAACATATTATCTATTTAAAGCGGTTGTGGTTTCTTCTATCTTCTCTTTCTTCAAAATACCTTCAACATCAGCGCTATTCGGCTCAGATTTCATGTCTTGCTCAATGGCTTGAGGACTTTGATCACCATCGTCTCCTCCAGTAAGCATTCCTCCAAAACTCATAAAACCTATCGCCATTAATCCCGTAAGGATAAAGGTGATTCCTAATCCTCTTAAGGCTGGTGGTACATGAGAGTATCTGATTTTCTCACGAATTGCTGCAATGGCAAGAATCGCTAAAAACCATCCAATCCCCGATCCAACGCCGTAAGTTAAGGCTAATCCTAAAGTTGGTATTTCACGGGATTGCATAAACAACGAACCACCTAAGATGGCACAGTTAACAGCAATCAACGGTAAAAATATTCCGAGTGAGTTATATAAGCCAGGTGAGAATTTCTCAACCACAATCTCAACCAATTGCACCATCGTTGCAATGGTAGCAATAAACAGGATAAAAGATAGAAAACCTAAGTCATACTCAGCATATTCAGGGCCTAACCATGCTAGAGCACCTTCTTGTAAAATGTAGGTATCCAATAACCAGTTTAATGGCACAGTTACGGCGAGTACGAATATTACAGCAGCTCCAAGACCTACTGCAGTAGCAACTTTTTTAGATACCGCTAGATAAGAACACATTCCTAAGAAATATGCAAAGATCATATTATCTACAAAAATCGATTTAAAAAATAACTCTATATATTCCATATATTTTAAGTCTTCAGTTTTCAGTCTTCAGTCATCAGTAGCATTATACTGCTTACTGCGGACTGGTTACTGCCAACTATTATTTAGTCTTCTATTAATGCTTTATTTTTACTTCTCTGTACCCAAATAATAAGGCCGATGACAATCAATGCCATTGGAGGCAAAACCATAAACCCGTTATTTTCGTAACCAATACTGTACAATCCAGTCTTTTCAATAGGATCTCCTAAAACTTGATACCCAAGTAAAGTCCCTGAACCCAGTAATTCTCTAAAGAAACCTACGATCACCAAAATGATACCGTAACCTGCAGCATTACCAACACCGTCAAGGAAAGACTTCCACGGTCCGTTACCCAAAGCAAAAGCTTCAAAGCGTCCCATAATGATACAGTTGGTAATAATCAATCCGATAAATACTGAAAGCTCTTTACTTAATGAATAAGCATAGGCTTTTAATACCTGATCCACGATAATTACCAAAGTGGCCGCAACAATTAACTGCGCAATAATCCTGATTTTTGATGGGATAATATTTCGCATTAATGAAATTACCACGTTCCCCATAGCAAGTACAAAGATTACAGAAATTGCCATTACGATGGATGGTTTTAACTGTGCAGTAATTGCAAGTGCCGAACAGATACCCAAAACCTGAATGGTAATTGGATTATCATCTGCTAAAGGGTCAGTAATTAATTTTTTATTTTTTCTAGAAAACAAAGGTTCCTTAGGAATCTTTACAGCTTTTTCTTTTTCTGCTACTTCAGACATTTTAAATTATTTTAAAGTTTTAAAGTAAGGTACATACATTCTTAAATCCTTCTGGATCATCGCCGTCACACCATCACCAGTAATGGTTGCACCTGCCATTGCATCTACCGCATGATCTGTTTTTCTGTCGTTTTTTGGGTCAGCATTTCCTTTTGCTACTTTTATTCCCTTAAACACACCCGACTCATCTAACAAGTGTTCACCTGCAAAGTCATCCATAAAAAAACGTTCTTTAATTCCAGTTCCTAATCCAGGAGTTTCACCAGCATGGTCAAAAAACACGCCTTGAACAACCATATCTTTATCAACCGCTACGTATCCCCAGATGGCGTCCCAAAGACCTTTTCCACGGATAGGAATTACGTAGACCTTTTTACCATCCTTTTCACCTTCAAACAAAGGCAATCTTCTGGTATAATTTGGATCTTTTGCTTTCGCCTCTTCCTTTTTAATGTCTATCATATAAGCTTGAGGATCTTCAGTTACCTTATCACCTTCAATGACATATTGTTTAGTAATAGACTTATTAAATAGATCTTCAACTTTATCTGTTGAAACAAATACGACATCACTTGGACCTTTGTTATCATTGATGCCTAGGGCATACAATATGTTTTGTTGCAATTCAAAGCGTTGATTAGCCTGCACCATAGGTTTTAAACCTTGCGCAAGACCTGCAAGTATAGAACCAACCACCAAAACCATAACGATGGCAAAAATAATGGTATAACTATTTTTATCTGTATCGATTGCCATAATTTAAGCTGTTTTAAGTTTCGCTCTTTTTAATCTTTTATTGACATTACCTTTAACAACATAATGATCAATAGTAGGAGCAAATACATTCATTAATAATATTGCCAACATCACACCTTCTGGATAGGCTGGGTTAAATACGCGGATCATGATCGAAATAAAACCAATCAAGAATCCGTAAATCCATTTCCCTTTGTTAGTCTGTGAACCAGTTACCGGATCCGTAGCCATATACACAATACCAAAGGCCAAACCGCCCATGATCAAATGTTGCCAGTAAGGCGTATTCATTAAAGTGTAAAATTTGCTTGATTCGGTAATCCATCCTGAGTCTGCAACGATGTTAAAAATATACCCCATTACCAACGCACCAATAACGGAGCTGAGCATAATTCGCCAGCTTGCTATTTTTGTGAAGATGAGGAACAATCCACCCAAGAGGATTAATAGCGTCGACGTTTCGCCAATAGATCCTGGAATAAACCCAAAGAACATATCTAATATGGAGTAATCCACAGGATGTGACTGTGCCAAGCTACCTAGGATTGTTTCTCCAGAAATAGCATCGGCCGTAGAGCCATTTGCAATTTCTTTAGTTCTTTCAACAGCGCCTTGTACCCAAACCTTATCACCACTCATCCAAGTAGGATAAGCAAAGAATAAAAACGCTCTAATGGTTAAGGCCGGATTTAAGATATTCATTCCCGTACCACCAAATACTTCTTTCCCGATGACCACACCAAAAATAACAGCGATTATCAACATCCAATATGGTGTATCGATTGGTATGATTAATGGCACAAGCATCCCAGTTACAAGGTATCCTTCTTCAACTTCGTGTCCTTTTATTGTGGCGAAAATAAATTCAACCCCTAATCCAACACCATAAGAAATAATAACTAGCGGTAATACTTTCCAAAAGCCTAAATTGAAGTTTTGTAAATTCCAAAATTCACTACTGAAAAAGCCATTAGATACAGCTTCAATTTCTCCCGTTGCTAAATAATGCTGATATCCGGTATTGAACATACCAAAAATCAAACATGGAATTAAAGCCATAATGACCGTGTTCATGGTACGCTTTAAATCATCAGCTGCTTTAATATGCGTGCCACCACGTGCGGTATCATTAGGTGTATATAAAAAAGTATGAAGGGCGTTAAAGGCAGGTGCCATTTTAGTTCCCTTATATTTCGCTTTTAAATTATGTAAGTTCTGTTTTAAACCCATTGTCTTTAATATTAACCGATTTCTTTTATCATTAAATCCAAACCTTCTCTAATAATGTGCTGATGCGGTTGTTTAGACACACATACAAACTCAGTCAAAGCAAAATCTTCTGGAGCAACTTCATACATTCCCAAAGCTTCCATTTCATCTAAATCCTTGTATAAACAAGACTTTAAGATTTGCATAACAAAAATATCTAATGGAAAAACCTCTTCATAATTACCTGTCAATACAAAGTTTCGGTGTTCACCATTCATATTCGTATCTAGGTCATAGGTTTTATTTGGTGTCAACCATGAAAACGTAAGTGCTCTGGTAATAGAAAGCTTATCAAACACAGGTTTGTTCCATCCAAATAACTCATAATCATTACCTTCAGGAATTATTGTAATTAAATTACTGTAATAATCCAAGTAGCCATCTGGTTTCACTTGTTTTCCAGACAGAACGTTGCCACAGATAATACGGTCGTTGCCATTTTGCTCCACCCCATTATCATAGACCATCGTCGCCACTTCACTACCAATTTTGGTAACAAAGTAACGTGGTTTTTTAACGGATGAACCTGCAAGCGCCACAATACGCTCTGCATTGAATTTACCGGTAAGCAAAAGTTCTCCAATAATTACCAAGTCTTGTGCGGCAACTGTCCAAACGGTTTCACCTTTGTTGACAGGATCAATTTTGTTGATTTGCGTTCCAACATTCCCTGACGGATGTGGGCCAGATACTTTGTGTAAAGAGATTCCAGAAAGCCCAGCAAACGGTGAGTTTGAATTGTGACCAACGCTCACATGCACCTTACCAGGAGTTAACTTAGCCAATGCTGAAACTGCTGCTTGCAATTCAGCTTCCTTACCCTGCAGTACATAGTCCAAATCCGCAGCTAAAGGCGCACTGGCATAACCCGAGATAAAAATCGCTTTTGGTGTTTGATCTGTTTTGGCAATAATGTCGTAAGGTCGTTGTTTGATGAACGCCCAGCAACCTGTTGCCAATAAATGTGCTTTTATGGTATCAGCATCTACAGCAGCAACATTCAACTTGCCATAGTCATGGTAAATTTGTTCCTTGTCTGCTTGAATTTTAATGCCCACAATGCGTCTCTTTTCCGCTCTTGCTATCTCAATCACTTCCCCTGAAACTGGCGAAACGAATTTCACAGCCTCATTGGTTTTATCGTAAAAGATAGGTTCGCCAGCTTTCACCTTTGCTCCTTCTTTTAAAATTAGTTTTGGAATAACACCGTGGAAATCTTCAGGTCTGAGGGTATAAAAATTGCTTAAAACGGCCCTTTCGGTTGTTTTTTCAGCACTACCCTTAAGTTTGATATCGAGACCTTTTTTAATCTTAATGTCGTTTGACATATTATAAGTCTATTGGTTAATAGTTACAATTATGCGATTTTCTTACAGTAAAAATCGGTGCAAATTTACAAATTAATAATACAGATTACATGATTTTTATCATAAAAATTATACGCTAACGATTGCGTAAAATTTGAATTTTATTTTTCATTTACAACCGTCTGAATAATAGTGAACCATCAAATTTTGCATTTATGTTGATCGAATTAAAAATCCTATCAAATTTAAGTGAATTTCAGCAATCCCATTTATTTTTAGGCTAAAAAGTTTTTCAAAATCTAATTCGCCATAACCTTATCATAATCATGAATACATCATTTTTCAAGGTAACCTGAAGACATAAAAAAACCATTAAAGTCAGATGGATTTAATGGTTTTTTTAATTATATAATTTATGAATTGGATTTCTAATTCATCACTTTTTTAGTAATTAAACCCGTATTCTCTAATTTAATGACCGTAAGGTATGCCCCTTTTGGAAATTGGAATTGCGAATTGAACTTGTCGGCAAAGCCCTCCAACTTATAGTCCATCAATTTTTTACCAGTAAGATCGTACACCACCACTGATTCGATATTTTTTGAAGCTTTGACGTAAAGCTGCTCATTTTTAACATAGACAAAGGTTTCTGACATCTGATTATCATCTACAGAAGGGGTTTTGTTGGTATATCGCAACACAAAACGATCTTTAACATCTCCTGCGTTAGCCGTAAAACTATATGGCGAATTTCTTAGATTATGAATGACGTTATTATAGGTGTCTTCTAAATAAATGCCTTGGTCTTCGTTGAGCATGAGGCTGCCTTTGAGGTGGTCAATGCCGATTTTGTAGATGCCGTTTTTTAGAATTTCAATCCCCAAAGACACCTTATCACTATCTTCAAAAGGAAGTGCACGACCTTGAATAAGGAAATCTGAATCTTCCAGAACTGAGTACAACCGCATGCTACCTGGTCCAGAGTTTGCATCATATAATTTGTCTTTTCCATTAGTTGCGCCCTCAACGTAACCTACTACTGCTACAGTGGCCATTTGGGACTCCTCGGTTAATGCCAACCAAATCAGCTGCTTTTCAGTACTTTCATTTGAAGACGTATTTGAGCTGCCTGTACCTCTGTAAAATTGCGTATTATCATATGCACTTTCACCAGTAGGCCCAAAGCGCATTGCATTTGTGAATTTTACATATTTATTAGTTGGATCCGCTTCGACTTGAGCCATAAATCCTTGGCCTGAAGCAATATAACCCTTAAAGTCTTTGTCTGTGGAAGCGGTTAGGTTATAAGTCAGATAATCGTCGCTGTATTTCAATTTAAAATTTTGATAAAACGGTCTGAGTGGCGTTTCAGAAATGGCATTTTTATGAGTCCATACCTGTAACACTCCGCTAAGAACATCTATATTATCACTTAAAAGTTTAGACGGATTTATGGCGGACGGATATGGATTGCCAATTAAATTCCAATGTTGATTAACTGGATTCATAGAGGAGCCTGGAGGCGTGGTTTTAATTTGAACATAATAATCCCCATTATTTGGGACGCCCTCAAACGTATTATTAAGGATATAGTTAACAGGTGGGGTTTCTGGAACTGAGGATGGCACTCTTACAATATAACCTTTACCTGGCGTCATAATTCCTAATCCCAATGGGGCAATCCAATTGCCAAAGGTGCCGGCTGTTCCATTATTAGTATTGTCAACGGTAACGTCCCATTCGTATCTACGGGAGCCCTCTATGCTATTCACATTGAAACCCGCAACTGGGGACGACCAATAAACATAATCAAACTTTTTTATAGTCCCAGGCTTAGTTTCTCTTTTCACAATAATATTGCCACTGTTTTCATTTACAGTTACATCTTTTGTTTGGATTAAGCTAGCACCGTCCTCTAGAATGAAGGTGCCGGCAGGAATCTCTTCAATTATAAGGTCATTTTCATCAAGAACATTAGTAATACCTTCCACAACAATATTATTATAAAGCTTAAGCGTGTTCCCCACCGGAATTGTAACTGTACTGCCTGCCGGCACAAGACAATCACAACCTTCTAAGTCATAAGGCCTATTATATGGTAAAGTTCTGGAAAAAATCAAATTTCTGTCAGCATTTGCTACTGTTACACCCGCAGCGATATAAGCGGGCGGCAAATCAAATGTGGCACCATTCCAAACTACAGGCACACCTCCTTCAGAAAAATTAACAGGAAGAATCACCGCCCCTCTTAAATTTGAGATTTCCAACTTATATGTTCCTAATTCATCGGAAGTAATGGGTGAAAAAGGTATTGTATACTCATTGGTGGTAGCTCCAGAAATTAAAGTTTGGTTTTTGAACCATCTATACTTTAATACTTCACCCGCAGGAATTGGATTTGTTGTACTATAACCTCCATCTACTGCGCCTTCGGCATTAAAATTTATAGTTGATGAGCTCGGCAATTTGCACACAAAACGAGAAATTGGCGCTCTTTTTACAACGGGAGTTTTAATGTCAAATGCTGCTCTATTATAAGCGATAAACGCGAGATCAGCACCCCCTCCTGCCGCCATTTTAATATTGCTTACAGAACCTATGTTTGATGCATTGATTTCGAACTCGTTTAATTTAAAAGCGGCCATTCTTAATGGTCTTTTCCTTGAAGTTATTTCTACACCACTTGTTGGCACGGATAGATCATATGTGGTACTGGTCATCTTGTAAAAATCCAATGACCATTCAGCCAGTAGTGCGGACCCATTAGTTTTTTGATTTGAAATTAGTAAACTGACTGGTCTACCAACAACATTCCCCAAATGATCAGAATAATAATATACATCCGCGCCACCTGGTTCTGCAATTTGCGTTAATAACAAATCCGGTATTTCATCTTCAATAGCACCAACATTTCCGTTTCCGCTGTAAAAACTCACATTAGTAGTTTTACTAAAATTGGTAACTCCAGTACCTAAATCCAAGCCATTAACCCCATCAATCAGAACGCTATATATACTGGTGTTTTCTATGGAAGAACTCAAAACAGTTTGATTTAGCTTGCCGTCGATCATATCTGCCATGGCTAAATAATTATCTGTAGTTGTGTTTCCCGAAACTCCATTAGTGGAATAAGCTTTAAACGTTTGGTAACTAATTGTTGAAGCTTCGTCAGGCGTCACACTTGTTGTGAGTAGCGCATCATTCACCCCTGTTGAATAAATAACTCCGTTATAAGTAAAACCTAAAAGATCGTGGCTAGTATTTGGCATTTTAGTTGGATCAGTTGGATTGTTCTTCCATTCGCTAGATCTCCAAAATCCATTGAATGTCGTAAAAATCTCAGTGATTTTTACCATATTGCTTGATGAGTCTATTAAAGTTCTAGAAGTAGGTAACACATATTCAAGAAAAACTTGGTTTTCTGGAGCATAGGAACCAATATAAACATCTTTACCAATTATTTTAAGCGCATTAGGCCCCACATCACTATCTAAAGGAATGTTAATGCCATTGGCCTGATTAAAGTATGGCGCAATTGTAATAGTCACTACAGTACGTCCTGTATCAACGTCTAAAGTGGCTTTACTATCCTTATATATGTTTTCACAAGTCAAAGTAGTGAACCTGTTACTAGGAGGAATAGTTCCTGGGTCCGCAGTAATAACAACCTTTGATTGTAGTGTAACCCTAGTTGGAGCCACACTACTTACAATAAAATAAGTTGGGAATTCCTGAGCAATAGATTCTAAACATGACAACAGCATTAATAAAATCAAAAACCATTTAAAATTATCAATAATGAAGTGGTGAGGCGTAATTTTTGTTTTCATAAATACCGAAGATTAAGTTGAACGCCCATTATTTCTAAAAATCCTTCAGGAAGGGCACTCCCAAAAAAGTGTAATATTTAAAATTAAGCTGGAAATACAAATCTCGACAGTATTCAACAATCAAAGAAAACTTTTAGATATGGTGCTCAAAAAAACTGCTGAAATACAATTCTAATTACAACAGATTTTTACAGGATTTATAAAACTCGCAAAAACAGCTAAAACGTTGACCATTAAAATAATAAAAAACATAGTAAATAAATAAAATCCCTACAAATTATGCGAAACTTACGTCCCATTTTCAGGCATGATTTTTGCGTATCTTTACACTTCAAAACACTATTAAAATGACCTTCAAAGCATTTTCCTCCCAATTCATCGCATTGCTTTCTGCCATTGTCATGTCCGCCCAGGTTTATGAAACCGCACCACCCAATTATATAAAAACCATTATGTTCAAGGGCAACACCAATGAAAGCCAATTGCCCATTTTAAGACTGGGAGAACCTTTATTATTGGAATTTGATGCGCTTAACGGCTTAGAGTCCGATTTCTACTATGTGATTGAGCATTTTAATTATGACTGGACGCCATCCGATTTAGTGAAATCAGAATACTTGCGAGGCTTTGACAACCAACGCATTCAAGACTATAAAAACTCGTTCAATACCTATCAAATATATTCGCATTATAAGCTTCAAATTCCCAATCAGCAGACTAAAGGCTTATTAGTTACGGGAAATTATCTGATAAGTATCTGGAATGATGATGACGAACTCATTTTTTCAAGAAAGTTCATGGTTTATGAAGACCTTGTGAGTGTTGGAGTCGCCATTAAACGTTCGCGCGATGTCAAATTTATTGATACCAAACAATCCGTGGATATTGTGATCAACAACCGAAATTTTAATTTTAACAATCCGCTGGAAAACGTTAAAACTTTGATTGTCCAGAACAACAATCTCAACACCGCTATTTCAAACGTCAAACCACAATATACCTTGGGTAATCAACTCGTTTACAAATACACTTCAGAAACTAGCTTTTGGGGTGGTAACGAGTATTTGTATTTCGAAACCAAAGATGTCAGAGCCGCCAACATGGGGGTGCAGTTCATTGATTTAAAGGATATTTATAATACTTATCTTTTTGTCAACACGCCACGAGCTCACCAACTTTACACTTACAACCCTGATATCAATGGTAACTTTTTGATCACCGCTGTCGATGCTCACGACGTTTCCATTGAAGCCGATTATACGATGGTTCATTTTGCGCTTAAACAGCAAGAATTTATGGAGGGCCAATCGGTTTATGTGTATGGGAACTTCAACAATTATGCCCTGGAACCAGAAAATAAACTTCTATGGAATCCCAAAACTGGTTTATACGAATGTGCCTTTCGCTTAAAACAAGGTTTTTATAACTATAAATATGTCGTGACCGACAAGAACGGCACCCTCGACGAAGGAGCTATTAGCGGTAATTTTTATCAAACCGAAAACAATTACAAAGTGTTGGTGTATTATAAAGATTTAGGTGCACGCTACGACCGACTGATTGGCTTGGGCGAAGCATCTTCCGTTAATATCTCGAATTAATTTATAATTTTTAAAAATTCCCCGTTTGTTTTTTTCCACAGCTCTAAACAATCGCTTTTTACAGTCCTTATTAAAGGTGTTTTCCACTATAATTATGCAGATGAGCGACAGTGATACATCTTAAACGGAATAAATTACGCAAATGTTGAAAATTATCCTATTTTAGCTATACTCAAAAAAAAATCATCATGGTCCAGCAAGTTACAAGTGGCATCAAAATAAGCGTAGAAACCACCTTTGAAGGCACCTTTTATAAAAACTACAAAGTCCATTTCGCTTTTGGCTACAAAGTAACCATAGAAAATCAAAGCAAAAATTCTGTACAATTGAACACGCGTCATTGGAGAATTTTAGACGCTTTAAATAATATAGAAATCATTGAGGGCGAAGGTGTCATTGGCAAAAAACCTGTTTTAAAACCTGGAGAAACACACAGTTATACTTCGGGCTGTTTACTATCGTCGCCCTACGGCGCGATGCAGGGTCATTTTAATATGATAAATTTCACAAACTCCAACACCTTCAAAGTTTATATTCCTTCATTCAAATTAAGTGCGCCTTTTGCGCTCAATTAATCAACTTTCATTTTTCGCTCTCACCACGACGCTTTTGGAATCGCACATTTCCTATTGCTATTATCTTCATTTTTGAAATATTTTATAAGAAACATGTCTCGGCTTTGAGAAGAGTTTAAAATTGTCTAATCTGGTTAACTTCTGACAGTACTATCTATTGCATTGTTCTTACAACGTGAAAAATACGATATAGATTTAACGAGCATTTAGCAAACCATTCCATTAAAAAACGGCCTAAATTTTGTACCTTCGCCACTTAAAATTTTAAACATTCAAAATTACAATACTCATGGGAAAAGGATTTTTCAAGGTACCAGTGGCTGTAAATGAGCCGATAAAGACTTACGCTCCAGGATCATCAGAACGTGAAGCGGTTTTAGCAGAATACTCTAAAATGTTCAATAGCAAAGTTGATGTACCTCTATATATCAACGGCAAATATGTAAAAACCAAAACCACGACAACCATGTCTCCACCGCACGACCATAAACATGTGGTTGGAACTTATCATTTGGCTGAAAAAAGCCATGTTGAGGAGGCGATTGCAACAGCTCTTGAAGCAAGAAAAACATGGTCTCAATTACCTTGGGAACATCGCGCAGGTATCTTTCTTAAAGCAGCTGAGTTGATTGCCGGGCCTTACCGCGCAAAAATCAATGCGGCTACCATGATTGCACAATCTAAAACCATCCATCAAGCTGAAATTGACTCGGCATGTGAACTTATTGACTTTTTGAGATTCAATGTTCAGTATATGACGGAGATCTACAATGATCAACCAAAAAGTACAAGTGACGCTTGGAACCGAATTGAATACCGTCCTTTAGAAGGCTTCACTTACGCCGTGACCCCATTTAACTTTACGGCAATCGCTGGTAACTTACCATCATGTATGGCTTTGATGGGGAATGTGGTCATTTGGAAACCAAGTAATCATCAAGTTTATTCCGCTAAAGTGATTATGGATGTTTTTGAAAAGGCTGGCGTTCCTGCAGGAGTTATCAATGTTGTTTTTGGCGATGCCGCAATGATTACGGATACGATTATGGCAAGTCCTGATTTTTCTGGATTGCACTATACAGGATCAACTTCTGTTTTTCAAGAATTATGGAAAAAAATCGGAAACAATATTGCGAATTATAAAACCTATCCAAGAATTGTTGGAGAAACTGGTGGAAAAGACTTTATCGTCGCTCATCATACTGCCGATCCTAAGCAAGTAGCCACTGCTATTGTAAGAGGTGCTTTTGAGTTTCAAGGTCAGAAATGTAGTGCAGCATCAAGAGCTTATATTGCAAAAAGCATTTGGAGCAAAGTCAAAGACTACGTCGTTGAGGACCTAAAAACAGTCACCATGGGATCTCCTGAGGACATGAGCAATTTTGTGACTGCAGTGATCCATGAAGCTTCTTTTGACAAATTGGCCAACTATATTGACCAAGCCAGAAAAGATAAAAATGCGACCATTATTGCCGGTGGAAATTATGACAAGAGCAAAGGCTATTTTATTGAACCAACTATCATCGAAACTACCGATCCAAAATACACAACCATGTGCACTGAGCTTTTTGGTCCTGTGATGACAATTTATGTGTATGAGGATAAAGATTTTAGCAAAAACTTAAAACTCGTAGATGAAACCAGTGAATATGCACTAACAGGTGCGATTATGGCCACTGACAGATATGCTATAGACGAAGCCACTAAAGCACTTCAAAATGCAGCGGGGAACTTTTACATCAACGACAAACCAACAGGTGCGGTTGTTGGACAACAACCTTTCGGGGGAGCAAGAGCTTCAGGAACTAACGACAAAGCAGGTAGTGCACAAAACCTATTGCGTTGGATATCTCCTAGAATGATTAAAGAAACGTTTGTAACACCAACCGATTACAAATATCCATTTTTAGGCTAGTAATCCGTTTGTATATTTTATAAAAAAATCCTCAGAACTTGTGTTTGAGGATTTTTTTGTTTTTCAACGTAATAGCATCACCTTAATTTATCCACAATTTAGATATTTAAGATCCTTGCGAACCATTCCAACTAAATCACACTATGGACTAAAACGCCATACCATCCCGACATTCAGCCTGGCAATGGTTTTTAAAACAGACTGAAAATTTATGCATTCGTGTGAAATATACTTCTGTTTTTTCAGGGAACGAATGTATCCGTGAAAATTCGTGAAATTCGTGTCAAAATTTTTAGAAGCTAAAGTGAGATGCACTAAAGCGCATAGTTTTAACTTAGAATTGTGACCAATAACTCCATTCTAAAATCAGCCTTTATATTTTAACGGCAAATGCACTAGTTTTTTTGTTTCAAAAAATTCTTCTTTATAAAAATCAGAAAGATCATATACAGTTGATTTTGGGAAATCGAGTAATTCATCAGCCAGATCGCCCCCTTTTAAATAGATGATTCCATTTTTAAGTTCATGCTTTTGCTTTTTCGCAATTTTATCTTTTACCCAATGAACAAAGGTTGGCATTGCCGCCACTGCCCTGCTTACAATAAAATCATAAGTATCATTGACCTCTTCTACGCGACAATTGGAAGTTTTAACATTGGTCAAGCCCAGCCCCTCAACAACTTCATCAACAACTTTTATTTTTTTAGCAATACTATCTACCAAATGAAAATTGGTTTCTGGAAACATAATGGCCAAGGGAATACCAGGAAAACCGCCGCCAGTGCCAACGTCCATCACTTTAGAACCAGGTTTGAAGGATATCAACTTTGCTATTGCTAAGGAATGGAGCACATGACGCAAATACAATTCGTCAATATCCTTTCGCGACACCACATTTATTTTAAGATTCCAATCTTTATAAAGCTCTTCCAATTGCTCAAATTGCTGTACTTGAAGTTCGGATAAATCAGGAAAGTAATTTCTAATAAGTTGCATTTTCTGTAAATTTTCAGCAAAAATAAGCTTTTTTACACGGATATTTTTAGCATATTCTTATCAGCATCGAAACATTAATTGATTATCTTTGCGCTTCTATAAATAATGGCTTAATTTTTGTCATTATTACAATAAATTTAAATCAATGACACAGCAAACTCTATCTTTCTCGAGAAATGATTCTGCAAAATTTTTCAGAACCCTCAATAAACGTGTAAATGATTATTTCAAAGAAAATAACCTAAGAAGAACAGGAAACTGGAAAATATGGGTTAAAACTGTGGTTATGTTTTCTTTGTTTTTAACTCCTTATTTTTTAATTCTTACTCTTGATCTTCCTACTTGGGCCATGTTACTATTAACCGTTGTCATGGGTGTGGGAATGGCTGGCGTTGGCATGAATGTGATGCATGACGGCAACCATGGCGCTTTTTCAGACAAAGATTGGATTAATCGCTTAATGGGAAGTAGTATTTATATCTTAGCTGGAAACGTATACAACTGGAAAGTGCAGCATAATGTGCTTCATCATACATACACCAACATTCACGGACATGATGAGGATTTGGAAGCTGGACGAATTTTACGCTTTTCAAGACATGCGGAATGGCATAAACACCACCGTTTTCAACATTATTATTCGTTATTTCTGTACGGTCTTTTGACTATAAACTGGGCTATTACCACCGATTATCTTCAAATGAAACGTTATTTAAAACGTAAATTATCTTATGGTAAATTCCCAAATCCTAGAACAGAATGGAGTAAATTGGTCATTTCAAAAATAATTTATGTTTCTATTTGGATTGTTTTACCATTAGTATTGACGGATATCGCTTGGTGGAAAATATTGATTGGCTTTTTTATCATGCACTACGTAGCTGGCCTTATCTTAAGTGTCGTATTTCAATTGGCACACGTTATGGAAGATGCTGAAATGCCACTTCCAGCAGAAAATGGTACCATGAAAAATACCTGGGCCATCCATCAATTAAATACTACCGTCAATTTTGGAACCAATAACAAAATTGTCAATTGGTTTACTGGCGGATTAAATCATCAAGTAGAGCATCATATTTTTCCTCATATCAGTCATGTTCACTATTCTAAAATATCTAAAATAGTCAAGGAAACTGCTCTCGAATTCAATCTCCCCTACAAAGAATATGCAACGACGCGTCAAGCAATTGCAGCACATTTCAGATATTTAAAAGAAATGGGATCAAAACCAGCACTACAAGCCTAATTATTTTTTCAAATGAACTTACTTTCAGATAGAATTTTAAATATGTCTACCTCTGCCACTTTAGCCATGGCAGCAAAAGCCAGAGAATTAAGGGTAGAAGGAAAAGACATCATCGGGCTGAGCCTAGGTGAACCAGATTTTAATACCCCAGACTATATAAAAGATGCTGCCATTCAGGCGATCAACGAGAACTACAGTTCTTATACGCCAGTTGATGGTTATGTAGAACTGAAAGATGCCATCATCACAAAATTTAAACGTGATAATGGCTTAACCTATAATCATAATCAAATCGTAGTATCTACAGGCGCGAAACAATCGCTTGCCAATCTTGCCGGGGTATTGATCAACAAAGGTGACGAGGTCATTTTACCTTGCCCATATTGGGTAAGTTATGCGGATTTGGTAAAGCTAAATGACGGTACACCTGTTGAAGTACCTACCACTATTGCTACCGATTTTAAGATGACACCTCAGCAATTGGAAGCTGCGATAACGCCTAGGACGAAAATGCTTTGGTACAGTTCACCATGTAACCCTAGCGGTTCAGTATATAGCAAAGAAGAACTTCGCGCCTTAGCAGATGTGTTACAAAAACATCCTAATATTATTGTGGTCTCTGATGAAATTTATGAGCATATCAATTTTACGGGCAAACATGCGAGCATGGCACAATTTGAAGACATGTATGACCGCACGGTTACCGTGAATGGCGTTTCAAAAGCCTTCGCAATGACGGGATGGCGTATTGGATATATTGGAGGCCCTGAAAAAATTGCCCGTGCATGCAATAAAATGCAAGGTCAAATAACCAGTGGTGCCAATTCTATAGCACAACGCGCTACGATTACCGCGTTAAATGAATCACCTTCAAGAGTTCAATTCATGATTGACGAATTTAAAATTCGTCGTGATTTGGTCCTTGATTTACTTAAAGATATTGAAGGTTTTAAAACCAATATACCAGAGGGTGCCTTTTACGTGTTTCCAAACGTATCCTATTATTTCGGCAAAACCTTAAGAGGAAAGACGATTAATGACGCTTCTGATTTCTCATTATATTTATTGGAAGAAGCGCTTGTTGCTACGGTTGATGGCGGTGCTTTTGGAAATCCAGATTGTATCCGCATATCCTATGCCGCTTCACAAGAACAGATCATTGAAGCTATGAGCCGAATTAAAGCCGCGGTTAATTAGAACCTTACCTCGTATATAAATCAAAAAAGCCACTTTAGTTAGTGGCTTTTTTGGTTTATACATCCATCTATTTCAATTCCCTCTTGACATTATCAATTCATTAAAAGGGCAACTTCACTTCCATAACACTCCAATGGACCATTTATATACTCTATGACCAACCCAGCGCATTTCGGCTTTGCTCAGCAACTGTCCATTTTCATTTGTTTAAGCTATGATGTTCACTCTTAATTCATAAGCCAAATTCATATTTAAAAACCAAGAACTTAAAAAAAATTCCTATGACGGTACTAATAGCTTAATAATCAGAAAAAAAAATAGTTAAGAATTATAAATCTAAGAAATCAAATAAGAATTAATGCTCAAACAAAAGCAACACCTAAAGAGCTGATTAACATAAACATACCTACTTCATTAAAAATGAATGAGTTGAGTGTTTTAATGTATTTTAACATTTTTAATGATAAATTTAAGAAAATTTAACACCTACATTTGTTTTATATACAAATAATCGTTTCTTTGTCGCCATAATTCTAACCATTTTATAAATGAAAACAAAAATTAGTTTAATTCTAACACTTTGTATAGTGTTCGTTGCACAGATAACATTTGCGCAACAAAAATCCATTTCAGGGACCGTTTCTGATGAATCGGGGATACCTCTGGCTGGAGTAAACATTTTAGTCAAAGGGACAACCAATGGAACACAAACCGATTTTGACGGTAAGTATTCCATAAGCGCAAAAGCGGGTGATGTTTTATCATTCACTTATGTAGGTTTAAAAGCCCAAGAAGTAATCGTGGGTGCCTCAAGCTCCATGAATGTTAAGATGGCGGAAGACGCTTCCGTTCTTGACGAAATCGTCGTAGTAGGTTACGGTGTCCAGAAAAAATCGGCCGTCACGGGTGCAATTTCAAGCATCACAGGATCTTCAATTGAAGGCCTAGTTACTCCAAGTTTTGAATCACAACTTGCAGGTAGAGCTGCAGGGGTTCAAATCACAACCAACAACGGAATTATTGGTGAAGCGCCAAGAATCAGGATTAGAGGTATTTCCTCTATTGGATCTGGTAGCTCTCCGCTTATTGTTGTTGATGGAATGCCTATTTATTCGGGCGATGTTGGAGGTTCTACTGCAACAAACGGTTTAGCAGACATCAATCCAAATGACATTGAATCTTTCGAAATTTTAAAGGATGGCGCGGCTACTGCAATTTATGGATCAAGAGCAGCGAACGGGGTGATCTTAATCACTACTAAAAAAGGAAAAGCAGGTACAATGAAAGTAAGCTACAGCAGCGTGACCGGTTTTGCGTCTGCTGTCAAACTTTTCGATCTTTTAGAAACGCCTGACTTTTTGGTTATTGCAAACGAAAAGCGTACCAATGCAGGAGTAGCTCCTTGGGCGGTTGGTAGCGAATTCAATACAGATTGGCAAAAAGCTGTTTTAAATAATAGCGCCTTACAAAAGGATCATAATCTATCATTTAATGGAGGCACAGAAAGCACCAAATACTATTTCTCCATGGGATACACTGACCAACAAGGTGTTGCTGTAGGTAATAGCATGATCCGCTATAACTTACGATCAAATTTAGAACATAAAGTCAATAAATGGCTAACTATTGGTGGTAGCATCGCTGTTTCAAGAACGTCGTATAATGGCTTAAATACAGGTCTCAACTCGTTATCAGGCAACATCTTTAACGCGATCAGACAATTGCCAAACACACCAATTTTTGATCCTAACAGTGCATCAGGTTATAACTTTTCTTCAGATGGTGCCAATGTTGGCCAATGGGACAACTTAGCTGGTGTAGGAGATAACATCCCAAATATTGCCTATGTATTAGCAAAAAATAAAATCCAATCAAGAGTGAATAGAACTCTTGTAAATACGTTTGCTTCCATAGACTTATTTGAGGGATTGAATTACAGATTCCAAGCCAGTGCCGATAATCCGTTAACCAAAGGATTCCAGTACAGAAACCCTAAACATGGTGACGGAAGAGGCGCAAATGGACTTCTTACAAATAATCACAATGACTTAATGCGATGGAATATCCAAAACATTTTAAGCTATAATCAATCATTCAATGATGCCCATAATATTGGCGTAACGCTAGTTTCTGAATACCAAAAAGATAGAAATGAATCGTTTTTTGGGACAGGAACAAATTTGCTCGATGAATTTTTCAATCAGAATCTTGTTTCAAACGCTTACGGTACACAAGAATCTGGAGGTGGTGTTACTGAAAACGGTATTATGTCCTATTTAGGGCGATTGAGTTATAACTACAAAGAAAAATACTTTCTTCAAGGATCCCTTAGACGTGATGGTATTTCAAAATTAAGCCCAGCTGAAAGATGGCACAACTTTACCGGTTACTCAGGGGGATGGAATATTGCCAATGAGGAGTTTTTCAGTGGATTAAAAAGTACCATCAACGAATTCAAATTAAGAGGTTCCTATTCAGAAGTAGGAAATACAGATATTGGAAATTATCCTTACTTAAACTTAGCTAGAGCCTCAAAATATGGCAACTTGAATGGTATTGTGTTCTCACAATTAGGTAGTGCTCAATTACTTTGGGAAACCAGTAAAAAGACGGATTTCGGTTTAGACCTTGCCTTATTCAATAATAAACTAAGATTCACTTTTGATTATTATAACAATGACATTGATGGCATAATCCTTAACGTTCCAATTCCTGAGTCCTTAGGTATTCCTGACAATAGAATCAAACAGAACGTTGGCGCCATGAGCAACAAAGGTTACGAATTTGGTGTGGATTACAGAGCTATTTCCAATGAGAACTTCAGCTGGAATATTACAGCGAATTTAACTTTAGATAAAAATAAAGTAGTGAGCACCCCTAAAGGTCAAGACATTCCAGGGGGTACATTTGGCGGAATTATTGGCGAGAACTTACTTATTAGAGAAGGTGAGTCCATCAACTCGCTCTATGGCTATAAATATTGGGGGGTAAACCCAGCCAATGGAAACCCAGTGTATCATAAAACTAATGGCACTTTGGTTCAGGGTAATATAACTGATAGTAAATATTATGTTTTCGACCCTAACAACCCTTCAGAGGTGACCACGGCTGGTTCATTGAATGCTAGCGAGGATCGTGTGATTTTAGGAAGTACGCTTCCAACCTATTATGGCGCACTTATTAATAAATTTACTTACAAAAATTTTGATTTAAGCTTTATGTTCCGTTTTAGTGGTGGAAACAAAATTTTCAATGCAACTCGAAGAGAACTGGCTAACCAAACATTAAATAACAGCAGTAAAGAGATGTTAGGCAGATGGCAAAGCACAACCCAACCAGGAGATGGTATCACACCAAAATTATGGGCGGGAAGAGCCAATTTCATCAATTTTGCAGGTAGTGCAACTACGAGATTCGTGGAGAACGCTGATTTCATCAATTTGGACAACCTTTCTTTAGGCTATCAAGTACCAAAATCATTAACTGACAGAGTAAAAGTTGATATGGTCAGAATCTTTGTTCAAGGACAAAACTTATGGAGCATTACTGATTACAAAGGTTTAAACCCAGAAATGGAAACTGGAGGCGTGGACTACAACGGAACTCCTAGAGCTAGAATTCTATCCGTAGGATTAAATGTTAATTTATAATATTAAGAAAATGAAAAATATATTCAAATTTTTAGCAGTAACTGTTATTGGAATCGGAATGGTTTCATGTTCAGAGGATGCGCTTTTAAACTTGAGCCCCATCAATAATATTCCAATTGATGCTGCCTTTTCTACGCCTTCATTAATTGAAAGCTCCATTAACGGAATGTATAATGCCGCAGCCCTTGGTGAGTATGATGGCAACCCCCGTGGTTATGTTTGGGGAGCAGCCTTTGTGGAACAAGGCGATTGTAGAGGTGAGGATGTGGTTAACGAAGCTACTTTCTATGCATTTACTTACCAAACAACCTATAACCCTTCTACCGCAAACAACGTATATTATTGGATTGATGGTTACCGCTTGATCAGCCGTGCCAACCTAATTATAGATGGTGTTACGAAAGCAGTTGCGAGTGGTATTATTACTCAGCAAAAAGCGGATGACTATATTGGTCAGGCCAAATTTTTAAGAGCGATTACACATTTCGAATTGTTGAATTTCTTTGCAAGACCTTACAATTTTACTCCAGGCGCTACCCACCCAGGTATTCCTTATAGAGTAATAGGTGTTGACACGCAAGCAGAAATTGATGCCGAGATCTTAAAAGGTAGAAATACGGTGGCAGAATGCTATACAAAAGTGTTGGAAGATTTAAATGATGCTGAAAGCTTAATAACCAATACCGAATTGACAAAAGCATCAAAAAATGCCGCCATTGCTTTTAAGACACGCGTCTATCTGCACATGAGAAAATGGGATATGGTTATCGCAGAAGGAAATAAGCTTACAGGGAAATACACCTTAACTGCTGATCCAAATGGTGTCTTTGCAGACAACTCTGGCAATAGTGAGTCCATTTTCTCACTACTAATGTCCGCAAGTAACAATCCTGGTGTGAATGCTGCTTTAGCTTCACAATATAATAACAGAAAACTAGTGTGCATCAGCCCAATTATCTGGAGAGATCCAAGTTGGCTGCCGACTGACAAACGTAGGACCGAAACTTATAAGGACGAAGCTAAAAAATCCGGACCAACAGGAATGGTTTTTGAGTTTGGAGGAAGAAAATACACTAACAAATATAAAGATATATTAAGTTATAGTGATTACGCTCCGATCATCCGTTATGCAGAAGTTTTACTAAGCATGGCAGAAGCACACGCTAGAATGCCAGCTCCAGACTTAGGAGAATCTTTAACATTGTTAAATAAGGTTAGAAACAGAGCTCTGGCAAATCCTGTAACAGAAGCTTACACAGCAGCATCATTTACGACACCGGCAACAATGGTGGGTGCTATTATAAAAGAACGCAGAATTGAGTTTTTAATGGAAGGTAGACGGTGGTCAGACATCCACAGATTACAAGGTGATGATTTGGCACCAATTGATGGCATTCCAGCAAAATTTGCAAATACCAGCCCTCCTGCCTCTGCATATGTTTTAGGAACACCTTACAATGGTCCTTACGGCGAAGCTGCAATCCCTGCAACCGACTACAGATTCTTGTGGCCAATTCCACAGCGAGAGCTGAATTCAAACCCAACCTTAGCTAAAGAGCAAAACCCAGGCTGGTAATAAAAAGTTTTTTTGTTAGTCTTTAACAGTAGCTGCACATCCTAAAAAAATGTGTAGCTATACAAAGTAGCCGTCTCGCAATGCGAGGCGGCTTTTTTGATTTTCATAAAAGAGTTTGGGTAATTGCGATACCATTATTATCCGAAGAAAAATTAACGGATCCTCAGTAATAAAATATCATTCGTGCTACAGCAACTACAAAGTACATTAATAGTAATTCATTTTCAGTCATTTTACCAAAAACTTCTGGTCTCGCTCAAAACTTCAATTGCACATCCACAATGAGAGTTATCCCAAGTATGCAGAACTTCCACACACTAGCAATTTAAAAACTCAACGTTGAGGGTTAGAAAAGACACTTAAGGGTAACCTTAAAGACTACAGACAACTGGTTTACTGCATGTTTAGTCGTTATTGAAGGAAACAACTAAGTGCCATACCATATGACAATGTATTTATTGGAAGTTTTTAAAACAACCTGTAAATCTATTGGATTAGTGAAAATTGGTGAAATTCGTGTCAAAATTTTTAGAAGCTAAAGCGAGATGCAGTAAAGCACCACGACTAATTTCAGGCGGGCCTGCCCGACTATGTTCAGGCGGGGTCTAACTTAATTTGAGACCAATAAATATAAATTGCTGGATCACTCCAACTGAATTGTTATTGGAAGTAAATAACCATAAAAGTAGGTATTTCAGTTCCATTTTATAACTATCTATTTCTCCAAAAGAAAGGTGTCAACAGTACCAACACTGTAAACAGCTCCAAACGTCCAATGAGCATTAAAAAAGAGGCCCACCACTGTGCTAAAGGAGGCAAAGCTGAATAATTATTAACTGGACTAAAAGCACCTAATCCCGGACCAATATTGGCCAAGCTGGAAGC
This sequence comes from Gelidibacter sp., assembly GCF_053579655.1. NCBI lineage: Bacteria > Pseudomonadati > Bacteroidota > Flavobacteriia > Flavobacteriales > Flavobacteriaceae > Gelidibacter > Gelidibacter sp. Next base: position 109,711 of record NZ_JBMDWE010000006.1, read on the forward strand.
GGATAATCCAATGGCAGATTCAAAATCAATATCAAACATTGAAAACCCTAAAGCCCCTACAATAAAGGAAATCATATAAAGAATAAAAAATCCGAGTATATTATAAACCACAACTCCCGAAATCGCTTTTGAATTATAACGCACAGGTAACACCGCATTAGGATGGAGCGCGCGTTTAAATTCTAAAAATCCATTTTTTATCAATATCAAATGCCGAACAACTTTTATCCCCCCTGACGTACTTCCGGCAGAAGCCCCCATAAACATCATCCCAAAGAAAAGCACGACCAAAAAGGGTGTCCATAAGGTAAAATCGGCCGTTACAAATCCAGTAGTGGTAACCACGCTCACAACCTGAAATAACGCGTGTCGAAATGCGCTTTCAGCTTTACCCCACACCATTGGATGATCAATAGAGGATAGTGATAAATCAGCTTTAAAATAAATACCCAAGGCCGCAATAATCGTAAATGATGCTACAAATCTGAAATACCAACGCAGTTCTTCATCGCCCAAAGCTTTTTGTACTTTGCCTTTAAAGGCGTAATAACTCAACACAAAGTTGGACCCCGCCAAAAACATAAAAGTGATGATGATATATTGAATGATTGGCCGATCATTCCAATAGGCTACACTGGCATTTTTTGTAGAGAATCCACCGGTAGACAAGGAACTCATGGCATGATTGACAGCATCAAAAAAGGACATCCCAGCCGCTTTTAACAAAATGGTTTCTGCCACAGTGTATCCAAAATAAATTAACCATAAACGCTTTGCAGTATCCGTAATGCGCGGATGCAATTTATCAGCACTTATTCCAGGAGCCTCAGCGGTAAATAGCTGCATTCCACCAATACCTAATAATGGCAAAATAGCAATCGCCAGGACAATAATCCCCATACCACCAATCCAGTGCGTCATACTTCTCCAAAAGAGGACGCCCTTGGGTACGATCTCAATATCGTTTATAATAGTAGCTCCAGTTGTTGTATAGCCAGACATGGTCTCAAAAAAAGCACTTGTAAAACTAGGGATGACCTCAGTAACCATATAGGGCATCGCCCCCGAAATCGTCATGACAATCCACCCAAAAGTGACCACGATATAACCTTCGCGCTTGTTCATCTCCTTACTGTGATTTCGTGTTGAGATCATCAAAAGAACACCTACCAATAAAACTGCCAGCCCAGACATGAACAACTTTAAGGTCACACCGTCTTTATAAATGAGACTTACTAAAGTGGACAATAACATAAAGCCACCGTTAAAAAGTAGCAATAGTCCAAAAAAATAAATTATGATTTTGTAGTTGAGTTTCATGTTTTTCTGTTACAATCCCGATAACTATTGCAATAGGATTTCACTATCGACAGGCAGGTTCGCAAATTTGATTTTAAAATGCTTAGTATGATTTACAACTTTTTAAGAATTTTATGTCTTTAAAAAAAGAATTTTTCAACTTCGGTAATCGCTCTTGGAAGACAACAAACTACAACTCGATCCCCCGCCTCTACCTTAAAATCTCCCAAAGGAATAATACCTTCTCCGTTTCTGATCACACCACCAATAATCGCAGAACGTGGAAAATCTATATCTTTTATAGTCTTATTGCTGATTTTTGATTTGGTTTTGACCATAAACTCCAATAACTCAGCATTCATATTATTAAGTTTGGTCATGGCCACAACCTCACCTTTACGGATATATCTGAAAATATTATTGGCCGCCAACAGTTTCTTATTGATTAAAGTATCGATACCAATCGATTCAGATATCTGATAATAATCCATATTCTCAACCAAGGCAATCGTCTTTTTAACCCCTTTGGATTTGGCCACAAGACAGGACATAATATTGGTTTCCGAATTTCCGGTTACCGCAATAAAAGCATCCATATTACCAATGCTTTCTTCTTCTAACAATTCCACATTGCGTCCATCACCATTAATGACGAGTGCATTTGGCAAAGCATCAGCCAATTCAAAAGCCACTTCCCTATTGCTTTCAACAAGTTTGACATTGAATTTAGCAGCACATAAATATTTAGCGATTTTATGACCTATACTGCTACCGCCAAGAATCATCACGTTCTTAACATCCAATCTTACTTTTCCTGAAAGTTCAAATAATTCCTCATCCCCACCTTTGGAAGTCACAAAAATAACCTTATCACCTTCCTTAAACTCCGTATCTCCGCGAGGGATGATGGTATATTCCGTTCCAAAACGCTGAATGGCAATCGGCACAAACCGAAGTTGTGAAAAATCCTCAGCGGCCTCCTGAACCGTTTTATTTACAAAACTTGCGGTTTTTGACAACTTCAAACTCAACATGGTCAAAGCCCCTTCCTCAAACTCATAACTATCATTAAATCCATATTCGTTGATGAGCAATTCAATCTCACCTGCGGCCAAAGATTCTGGAGAAATCAATTCGTCAATCCCAAATTTGGAAAAACCAACCTCATCCTTTTGATCAATAAACTCGGTATTTGAAATTCTGGCAATGGTTCTTCTTGCCCCAAGTTGCTTGGCCAAAACACAGGCTGTAATATTTGTAGTTTCTGAAGAGGTTACAGCAATAAATAAGTCAGAATTTTCAATGCGAGCATCCTTTAAAACTGCAATCGATGTTGCATCGCCTTTAACCACCCTAATATCCAAATGGTCAATGGCATAAACCAGACTTTCTTTTTTGGTGTCTATTAAGGTAATTTCTTGGGATTCGTATGACAACAATTTCGCCAAATGAAATCCGACTTCTCCAGCGCCTGCAATGATTATTTTCATTAATTAATTGGATTGAAAAAACAAACAAATATAAGATATTTAATAGTCCGACATTGGATTTACATCTGATATAATAAATTTTTAAATATTCAAAACAAAGCATTTAACCAACATATATCTTCAATAAAAGTCCCTCCTATTTTAGTTTTTCACTTAAACTTGACAAATTAGCAATGAAAAAATATGTAGTTTTGGCAAAAATATTGGAATGTCAGAAAAAGTAAAACCATATAAGGACAGTCAGTTAGACAAAAAGGAGCAAGTGACTCAAATGTTTGACACGATTTCAAAAGAATATGACGGATTAAACCGTGTTATTTCCTTTGGAATTGATGTGAAATGGCGTAAAAACGTGGTTGACATCATTGCTAAAACGAAAGCCAATCGCATCCTTGACATCGCAACCGGCACAGGAGACCTTGCCATAAACCTTGCACAAACCGAAGCCCAAGAAATTATTGGATTAGATATCAGCAACGGGATGCTTGAGGTAGGCAGAAAAAAAATCGCCGACAAAAAGTTGGGCGACAAAATAAAAATGACGCTTGGGGATTCTGAGAACATTCCTTTTGAAGACAACAGTTTTGATGCCATAACGGTAGCATTTGGTGTTCGGAATTTTGAGAATTTGGAAAAAGGACTTTCTGAAATATTACGAGTTTTAAAACCTAACGGAACTTTCGTGATTTTGGAAACTTCGGTTCCAACCAAAGCGCCATTTAAACAAGGCTACAAATTCTATTCAAAATACATTTTGCCAACCATCGGGAAAATGTTTTCAAAAGATCGTGTGGCGTATTCTTATTTAAGCGAATCGGCCTCTGTTTTTCCTTATGGTGAAGTCTTAAACAATATTTTACGACAAATTGGGTTTACTAATGTGAAGGATTTGCCTCAAACGTTTGGCGTAGCAACCATTTACGTGGCAACCAAGCAATAAGACCATAAGAATTGACCTAGACTCCATACAATGAAAAGAACCGTTATCGTCATAGTACTTTTACTAATTTACAATTCGGCATCCGCGCAGTTGTTTAGTAAGGAAAAGATTAAAAACCAAGAAAACTTTGATAAGCAGGTCTTAACTTGGGGTTATTTTTTAGGGTTTAATAATTATGATTTTAAGTTCGAATATGAGCAGGATCTCAAAGACATCCTTGTAGAAACAAGTATAGGTTTTAATGTGGGATTAGTGGGAGATTTGCGCCTCAACGAATATTTCAACCTTCGTTTTGAACCAGGTTTATATATTTCCAAAAGAAATCTGGTCTATGACGAAAGCTATTTCGATCCTTCAAAATTTAGAACCTCTGACTTGTCACGAGAAGTGAATTCCACCTATATCCATTTTCCTTTATTATTAAAAGTATCCACCAAACGCATTAACAATTTCAAACCTTTTCTAGTTGGCGGCCTTTCCACGGCTTTAAATCTCTCAAGTAACGAAAACAATCCAGAAGACAATAGCACGACGCAATTCCGCACCAAAAAAGGAATGCTGTTTTATGAAGTTGGTTTTGGGATAGACTTTTACTTGGAGTGGTTTAAGTTTACGCCATCCATCAGAGGTGTTTTTGCTATCAATGATGAATTGGTAAGAGATCATGACCCAAATAGTCCATGGACAGGCAATATAGCTTCCATGAAAACAAGAGGTGTGTTTGTGAACTTCACGTTTCAATAGGGCTTGTTGGGTGTTGTGGAGTTGTTTGGTGTTAAGTTGTTTAATTTAGCTGAATGATCCTTCTTGATTAGAATTGACTGTTTAAGGTTCATTATTCATTGTAAAATTTTCGAAGACTCCTCTTTGCGCAACTTTGTGTCTGCTTTGTGCAACTTTGCGTTATAGCCTATCCGTTTACAGATAAACTTCGAACAAAAAGTTTCCCGCAGAACAATCAACAATCAACAATCAACAATCAAAAATCTCCAATCTCCTACTTCCTTCTTTTAAACTCACTCAACAAAATAGCGGTAGCCGTAGCCACATTTAAACTTTCGGTCGATTGATGGGTACTAAAACTGGGAATACTAAGTTTATTTTCAATTAGCTTTTCAATTTCTGCCGAAATACCATTGGCTTCATTGCCCATGATCAAAATACCCTTTTCAGGTAATTCACTTTCATAGATATTCTCACCGTCCATGAACGCGCCAAACTTTTGAATTTTTGAATCCCTTAAAAATGCTTCTAAATTTAGATAAACGATATTAACGCGTGTTAAGGAGCCCATTGTGGCCTGCACCACTTTGGGATTGTAGCAGTCCACGGTCGTTTCACTGCACACTAAATCCTCGATGCCAAACCAATCACACAACCTTATGATGGTTCCCAAATTGCCAGGATCCCGAACAGCATCCAATGCCAAAATCAATTTACCTGAACCGATATTTTCGGCGGGTGGCATTTCAAAAACAGCCACTACCTGTTGTGGCGTAGTCAAGGCACTTATTTTTTTCAATTCTGCCTCAGTAATTAAACTAAACTTTTCCGGCGGACAATCAAAATCATCACTCAGAGCGTATATATGATGTAAGGTGTAATCTGACCTTAAAAATTCATCAACAGTCTTTTTACCTTCCACCAAAAACAGTCGATGTTTTAAGCGTTGTTTTTTTTGTGTTAGGCTTACAATTAATTTTATCTGATTTTTTGTTAACATCAAAATGTATTTACTTTTGTCACGTTATTAATTCCGACCAAGGATTTTTTTAATGTTTGTTTTACCACCTATAAAAACAGTAAATTTGAGCTCATCAAAAGTTATGTCGATTTCCCTTTGAAAGTTAAGGTAGCAAAAATATCATTTATTACGACAATAGTCATCATGTTGTACTCGTGCAATGCCGTAAAACGTGTTGGCAAGGATGATCTTTTACTCACGAACAATTCGGTGTATGTCAATGACAAAAAAAATAACACCGACGCCCTTAACAATCTCCTATATCAAAAAACCAATGGCAAATTTCCGTTGTTTGGAATTCCCATAAAGCTGCATATTTACAATTTGGCTCGACCAAATATTGACTCTATTTTAAATGCCAAATATAGAAATCCTGACGATCCCAAGACCGGTCTAAAAAATTTCATTTCATTAAAACAGTACGAAGCTGTTATTAGCTCAAAAAAGGATTTCAACAATTGGTTAAAGAAAACTGGGGAACCTCCGGTAATCATCAACACGCTCAAAACTGAAAAATCAACCACAAATTTAAAAACTTATTACTATAAAAATGGCTGGTTCAATGCGGATGCTTCCTACAAAATAGACAGCACCGGCAACCAAAGGGCTGAAGTCAATTATTATGTAAAAACTGGAACACCTTATTTTCTGGATTCCATTAGAACACGAATATCCTCGCCAGTTATAGATACGCTGTACAAAACACTTAAAGACCAATCACTGATTGTTAAAGGAGAGCAGTTTAAAGAAGCTAATCTAACCAATGAGCGCGACCGTTTGACGACAGAGTTGCGCAATTCGGGGCTTTTCCATTTTGCACAGGATTATATCACTTTTGAAATTGACACCATCGGCACCAATAAAAAAGTTAACACCGATATCATTATCCAAAACAGAATTATTAGGCATGAAGATTCACTTGAAGTCATGCCATTTCAGATTTACACCGTAAAAGATGTCAATATTTTTACCGATGATGCTTTTCAAAATAAAGACCTAAAACCAACAGATACCATCAACTATAAAGGTTTTAATATTTATAGTTACGGAAAATCTAAATTCAGAGCAAAGGCCTTAACTGATGCTATTTTCATTACAAAGGATGATATCTTTAAAGACATTAACCGCACACGGACCTATCGCTATTTGAGTGAATTGCGAATGTTTAAATATCCGAATATAGAATATGTGGAAAATGTAAAAGACACCACGCTGACCGCTAATATATACTTGATACCAAAGAAGAAATTTGGGCTTAATTTTAATACAGAAATTTCCCAAAGTAATATACAAACCGTGGGATTTGCTTTCAGTGGCGGACTTTTGATTCGGAATGTTTTTAGAGGCGCAGAAACTTTAGAGGTTTCCGGACTTGGATCCATTGGCGCTTCCAAGGACGGAAGAAATGTTAAAGACGGCTTTTTTGACATCACTGAAGTAGGAGCTACGATTAAACTTACCATTCCACGTTTGTTTTTCCCATTAAACACAGATAAGGTCGTCCCAAAGTTCATGTCGCCAAGTACCAGAATCAGTGCAAGTGCTACAAGTCAACGAAACATTGGGTTGGATAAACAAAGTTTAATAGGCGTCTTGAGCTACAATTGGTTTCCTAATGAAAAAGTAACCAACACGCTTGACTTTTTTAATGTGCAATATGTAAAAAACCTGAATACCGCCAATTATTTCGGTGTATATCAAAACACATACAAGAGTCTTAATAATATCGCGCATGATTACAATACGGATCCCAATTATTTTAATGACAATGGAGATCTCATAATTCCAACAGGCGCCAATGCGTTTATAAGCGATGTGCTAAACCCAAGCTCTGGCTTAAATGTTTCTGAAAACGATCTTTCTACAGTACGTAATATTTCACAACGTCAGGACCGACTTACGGAAAACAACTTGATCATTTCTTCGAGCTTCAATTACATCAAAACCAAACGCGAAAATATTCTGGATAACGACTTCTCGATTGTCAGGTTCCGGTTGGAATTTGCGGGGAACATCCTATCTAACATTGCAAAAATAACAGGCGCTCCAAAGGATCAGAATGGTCGCTATGATATTTTCGGAGTAGCTTTCTCACAATACGCCAAAGGAGAATTTGATTATGTAAAATATTGGGATTTAGGAAAGAAAAACGTTCTTGCCGTTCGAAGCTATTTTGGAATTGCAATACCTTACGGCAATTCAAATAACATTCCTTTTTCAAAGAGTTTCTTTGCCGGTGGCCCCAATGATAATCGGGCCTGGACTGCTTATAACCTTGGCCCTGGCAGCTCAAAATCAACGAATGAGTTTAATGAGGCCAATTTCAAGCTACACTTTAGTGCTGAACAGCGCTTTAATCTTTTTGGTTCATTATATGGCGCCTTTTTTGTAGATGCCGGAAATATATGGAACATTTTTGATGATGTGACAGACAAGGCACAAACCTTTGACAGTCTTAATTCCCTAAAAGATATCGCCGTAGGTTCAGGTTTTGGATTGCGCTATGATTTCAGGTTTTTTGTCCTTCGTGGTGACATCGGCTTTAAAACCTATGACCCATCGTATGACTTAGGAAACCGTTGGTTTAAGGATTATAATTTCGGGAATGCCGTTTATAATATTGGGATTAACTATCCTTTTTAGGAAGGAGAATTAAGTGCTGAGAATTAAGTATTAAGAGTTAGGACAGGAATATTAGAGATGAGGCCGTTTCACAAACAGCGATCGATGGCCTAATAAACATCCTTAGGAAGGACTCAGAACGTATCACAGAAGAATTCCTTTTTAATGCTTCGACAGGCAGCAATCTTGTTTCGACAGATTCAGCAACAACTTCACTTCGACATGCTCGTAACCTGAATTAGATTCTAAATAATTCCTAATTGATATTTAAAAAAACGAGGGCTTTTAATGTCGAATAACGAATACGGAATAACGAATGTTGAAGTATTGAATTGGTTGTTTTTCATCAATGTCGCTAGGTTTTATTTTCGTTGCAACCTTCGCGAAAACCCTTGGCGTCTTTGCGTTTAAACAGTGTTGATTTATTCTAACCGCAATGGGCGCAAAGTTTAGCGCAAGGTGCGCAAGGTTAATGTGGCTGAAACTTCGACTAGTTCAGTAACCGAGTTAAAATTGAATTAGATTACAAATAACTCCTAAATTATTTTAAAAAGACGAGGACTTTAATGTCGAATAACGAATACAGAATAACGAATCATGAAGTATTAAAGCGGTCGATTATTGGAGATAGTGCATTTTGATATCATTTTCAACGTATAGATCATCAATGTCGTTAGATTTTATTTTCGTTGCAACCTTCGCGAAAACCCGTAGCGTCTTTGCGTTTAAACAGTGTTGATTTATTCTAACCGCAATGGGCGCAAAGTTTAGCGCAAGGTGCGCAAGGTTAATGACGTTGATACTTCGACAAGTTCAGTAACCGAGTTAAAATTGAATTAGATTCTAAATAATTTCTAATTGTCATTTAAAAGATGAGGGTTTTTAATGTCGTTGGATTTTATTTTCATTGCGACCTTAGCGCAAACCCTTGACGTCTTTGCGTTTAAACAGTGTTGATTTATTCTAACCGCAATGGGCGCAAAGTTTAGCGCAAGGTGCGCAAGGTTAATGTGGCTGAAACTTCGACTAGTTCAGTAACCGAGTTAAAATTGAATTAGATTACAAATAACTCCTAAATTATTTTAAAAAGACGAGGACTTTTAATGTCGAATAACGAATACAGAATAACGAATCATGAAGTATTGAAGCGGTAGAATATTGGGCATAGTGCATTTTGATTTCAGTTTTAGCGTATAGATTATTAATGTCATTAGGTTTTATTTTCGTTGCAACCTTCGCGAAAACCCTTTGCTTCTTTGCGTTTAAACAGTGTTGATTTATTTTAACCGCAATGGGCGCAAAGTTTAGCGCAAGGTGCGCAAGGTTAATGAGGCTGAAACTTCGACTAGTTCAGTAACCGAGTTAAAATTGAATTAGATTACAAATAACTCCTAATTGTTATTTTAAATAAACCAGGGCTTTTAATGTCGAATAACGAATACGGAATAACGAATGTTGAAGTATTTAATTGGTTGTTTTTCATCAATGTCGTTAGGTTTTATTTTCATCGCGACCTTCGCGAAAACCCTTTGCGTCTTTGCGTTTAAACAGCGTTGATTTACTCCAACCACAATGGGCGCTAAGTTTAGCGCAAGGTGCGCAAGGCTCATGAAGTTGGTACTTCGACAAGTTCAGTAACCGAGTTAAAATTGAATTAGATTACAAATAACTCCTAAATTATTTTAAAAAGACGAGGACTTTTAATGTCGAATAACGAATACGGAATAACGAATGTTGAAGTATTGAATCGGTCGTTTTATGAGGATTAGTGCATTTTTGATTTCAGTTTTATACCACATTTCGCTTCTAGACAATAAACTCTAGACTCTAAACTCATCTCATGAAACATCAAAATAGTGGCGATTTCGAAAGTTTGATCACTAGGATTATTATACATCTATGCAGTTTCATTTTAAAATTGACAAGTAAGCTCAAACTACAAGGTTTTCGGTATCAAAACATCGCTTGTTCATAAAAACAACGGCACCAAAACCTTGACTTTGTTTTAATTTCATTATTTTTGAAACTAAATTAATATTAAAATAATATGAGTCATAATATAAAGCCAGGCGTTGCTACCGGCAAAGAGGTGCAGGCTATTTTTAAATTGGCAAAAGAGAAACAATTCGCTTTACCAGCCGTTAACGTTATAGGATCAGACACCATTAATGGGGTTTTAGAAACTGCAGCTGCATTAAATGCGCCCGTAATTATTCAGTTTTCCAATGGCGGTGCTATCTTTAATGCAGGTAAAGGCTTGAGCAATGAAGGACAAAAAGCGGCTATTGCAGGTGCCGTTGCAGGTGCAAAACACGTACATCTTTTGGCTGAAGCCTATGGTGTTCCAGTAATCTTGCATACAGACCATGCTGCAAAAAAATTATTGCCTTGGATTGACGGTCTTTTGGATGCCAGTGAACAGCACTTTAAGGAAACAGGAAAGCCTTTATACAGTTCTCATATGATCGATCTTTCTGAAGAACCTTTGGAAGAGAATATCGAGACCTGTAAAACCTATTTGAAGCGTATGAGCAAAATGGGAATGACCTTAGAAATTGAATTAGGTATTACTGGTGGTGAGGAAGATGGTGTTGACAATTCGGATGTTGATGTTTCTAAATTATATACACAACCGGAAGAGGTTGCTTATGCTTTTGAGGAATTAAGCAAGATAAGTGACCAATTTACGATTGCCGCTGCTTTTGGAAACGTTCATGGCGTTTACAAACCAGGAAACGTCAAATTGACGCCAAAAATTCTTAAGAACTCTCAAGAATTCCTATCTAAAAAACACAATTTACCACATAATCATATTGATTTTGTATTCCATGGTGGATCAGGATCAAGCGTTGAAGAAATCAGGGAAGCTATTGGGTATGGTGTGATCAAAATGAATATTGATACCGACATGCAATATGCATTTATGAGCGGTATTCGCGATTACTTCAAAGAAAACGATGCCTATTTACAATCTCAAATTGGAAATCCAAACGGCCCAGATTCGCCAAACAAAAAATATTACGACCCTCGTGTATGGCTTAGAAAAGGTGAAGAAACCTTTGTTGCAAGATTAAAAAAGGCGTTTGAAGATTTAAACAATGTGAATACTTTATAACTTTGCATTTATAGAACTAACTTTTTATGGAGATTTTTAAATTCAAAAACCTTCAATCATAAATCTAAAATCATAAATCATAATGTCTTGGTTTAAAAGAAAAACAAAAGGAATTACCACTACTACAGAGGAAAAGAAGGACACGCCAAAAGGCTTGTGGTACAAATCTCCAACGGGTAAAATTATCGATACCGAAGAGCTGGAGAAAAACTTTTTTGTAAGCCCTGAAGATGGATACCATGTAAGGATTGGCAGTAAGGAGTATTTTCAAATTTTATTTGATGACAATAAGTTTAAGGAGCTCGACGCTAATTTAGCGTCCAAGGATCCTTTAAAATTTGTAGACACTAAACCATATCCAGATCGCTTGAAAGCTGCTGAAGAAAAAACCAAACTTAAAGATGCCGTTCGCTGTGCCGTAGGAAAATCTAAAGGAAAAAATCTTGTGGTAGCTTGTATGGATTTTGCTTTTATCGGTGGATCGATGGGAAGTGTTGTGGGAGAGAAAATTGCTCGTGCCGGGGAATATGCCTTAAAGAAAAAACTACCATTTCTTATCATTTCAAAATCTGGTGGCGCACGAATGCAGGAAGCAGCTTTGTCATTAATGCAATTGGCTAAAACATCAGCTAAATTAGCGGAATTGGCAGACGCAAACATTCCTTACATCTCTTTGTGCACCGACCCAACCACAGGTGGAACAACTGCTTCGTTTGCAATGCTAGGCGACATCAACATCAGTGAACCTGGCGCCTTAATTGGATTTGCAGGACCACGAGTGGTTAGAGATACAACTGGACAAGAATTACCTGAAAACTTCCAAACTGCGGAATTTTTATTGGAACACGGCTTTTTAGATTTTATCACAGAACGTAAGGATTTGAAAAACAAGATCAATCTTTATATTGATTTGATTACCAATCAGCCCTTGCGCGTTTAAAATTAAAGACCTTTATAAATTAATTTGCCACAACTAAACGATGTTTATTTGTGGCATTTTTCATTAAGGCCATCGACCTTAGGCTTTATGAAGAAACAAACGGAAAGTGGATCCCACATCCACTTGACTTTGAACTTCTATCTTCCCTCCCATGCTTTCCACATGGTTTTTTGTAATGAACAGACCAATACCAATGGCGTCTTCGCGCTGATGAAAGGTCTTTTTAAACTGAAACAGATCATGCTTATGCGCGTCCAGATCAATCCCAAGTCCGTTGTCACTAACTTCCAAAATCACATAATCCTCAGAAACGATCGTACGTAATTGGACGAAAGCACTACGTTTTTCAGAACGGTATTTGATGGCATTGGTCAAAAGATTAAGAATAACGCTATCTAGATAAACAGGAACAGCCAAAACTTCAAGATTTTCATCAACCGCATTAATGATTTCGCATCGCTCATGACGGGCTATGGCACTAATATTATAGATGTTATTGGCCACAAAATCGCTTAAATTTAATGCCGTTAAGCTGTCTTGAGCTGAGAACTGATCTTTCCTGACCTCATTGAGATTAGAAATCGTAGTATCGAGCTGTGCTAAGGCTACTTTAAGCATTTTAAAATTCTCGTCATTTTTGATGCCATGGAGTTCTTCTTCCATAAACCCAGCAATCATGTTTAAGTTACCAAGATGGCTGCGGATGTCATGCGTTGCAATATGTGCAAAATCCTTAAGTTTTTCATTTTGATTCTTCGCGATTTCGGCCAAGGAATTCATTTGCAAAAGCAATTCCTTATGTTCAGAAATGTCAACCACTTGCGAAATAAAATAAAGCGGCGTACCATCTTCATGAAACTCCAAAGAAACCGATGACAACACCCAAATGATCCGTCCAGTTTTATGGAAATAGCGCTTTTTAATTTGATACCTAGCAATATTGCGTTCCAATAACTGAAACTTCTGTGCCATGGCCACTTCCAAATCATCTTTGTGCGTGATTTCAGGAAAACTCATGGTGTAGAGTTCCTCTTCCGAATACCCCAAAAGCTCCAACAGACTGCGATTGACCTTGACCCATTTATAATCCAAGCCAATGATGGCTATACCATTTGGCGCATTGTCAAAGATGTTTTCAAAGAGCTTATCTTTTATGTTAACTAAATAGGTTGGCATAGGTTTAATATATATGTGGAAATCAAAAATAGCAGAGAATCGCGCATGACCTTAACCCATTAACAAATATTTATACCCATTTTCCTACGAATAAACTATCACAGAATTCTTAACTGGAGCATTATTCCTATTATAATAATTACTATATTTGCAGCTTGGTTCGAAAACCGAATCAATACATAAAAATCATTTACAATAATATTAGCATGTATTTAGATCAAAAAGAAAAAGAAGCCATTTTTACAAAACACGGTAAAGGTGCAAAAGACACAGGTTCAGCAGAAGGACAAATTGCTTTGTTTACCTACAGAATCAATCATTTAACTGAGCACTTGAAAAGAAACCGTAAAGATTTCAATACTGAGCGTTCATTGGTAATGTTAGTTGGTAAACGTCGTGCATTGCTTGACTATCTAATTAAAAAAGATATCTTAAGATATCGTGCCATCATTAAAGAATTAGGATTAAGAAAATAATCACTTCAAAGACCACGCCTTTCAGCGTGGTTTTTTGTTTGCGTTTGTTTTCTTCTGCGTTAGGGATTGAAGCGGCATCCTTTTTTGTTTTTCACAAAAAAGATACAGCGGAAAGCCCGACCTTTAGGTAACGCCCAAATAATAACACTAATAATATCAACGCAATCGAAAGCGTCAAACATTCGAGGTAGAAGCAGCGAGATCCCGGAGCAAGCCCGGGACTAAAGGTTTTTCATTGGTCAACACACAACACTACACAACAACAACGCAACGACCATTGTTTAATTTAGAATTAAGAAATTTATGATTCCAAAAGTTTTTAGAGAGGTCATTGACCTTGGTGATGGACGTACAATCTCCATCGAGACCGGAAAATTAGCTAAGCAAGCTCATGGTTCGGTTGTTGTGCAATCAGGCAACTGTATGTTATTATGTACGGTGGTATCCAATTACAAACAAAGTGATGTCGACTTTTTACCATTAACAGTAGATTATCGCGAGAAATTTGCTGCTTCTGGACGTTATCCAGGTGGTTTCTTCAAAAGAGAAGCCAGACCAAGTGACGGTGAAGTTTTAGTGATGCGTTTGGTGGACCGTGTTTTACGCCCCTTATTCCCTGCTGATTATCACGCAGAAACTCAGGTTATGATTCAGTTAATGTCTCATGACGAAAACGTAATGCCAGATGCCATGGCTGGTTTGGCCGCATCTGCTGCAATCCAGTTATCTGACTTTCCTTTTGAGTGTGCCATTTCAGAAGCTCGTGTAGGTCGTGTTAATGGTGAGTTTATCATCAACCCAACCAGAGCACAATTGCTAGAATCTGATCTTGATATCATGGTTGGCGCTTCAGTGGATTCTGTAATGATGGTTGAAGGTGAAATGCATGAAATTTCTGAAGAAGAAATGACAGAAGCCATCAAATTTGCTCACGACGCGATTAAAATCCAATGTGAAGCTCAAATTCGTTTGGCAGAAGCCTTTGGCAAAAAACCAACTCGTGAATATGAGCCTGAGCCTACCAATGAGGACCTAGAGAAAAAAGTAAGAGCATTAACTTACGATAAAGTATACGCTGTTGCCCGTGCTGCTTCTGCAAAACATGATAGAACTGCTGCTTTTGATGCCATCAAAGAAGAAGTTAAAGCTAGTTTTACTGAAGAAGAATTGGCAGAATATGGCGGAATGGTTTCAAAATACTATTACCAAGCCGAAAAGGATGCCGTTAGAGACTTAACCCTTAATGAAGGTTTACGTTTGGACGGTAGAAAAACGGACGAAATCAGACCAATCTGGTGTGAAATCGACTATTTACCTTCTACGCACGGTTCTTCTATTTTTACACGTGGCGAAACGCAAGCTTTAGCGACGGTAACTTTAGGAACTTCAAGAGAAGCCAACCAAATAGACATGCCATCCTTTGAAGGTGAAGAGCGTTTCTATTTACACTATAACTTCCCTCCTTTTTCAACTGGTGAAGCGAGACCAATTCGTGGTACCTCTCGTCGTGAAGTAGGTCATGGTAACTTGGCACAACGTGCTTTGAAAAACATGATTCCTGCGGATTGTCCTTATACAGTGCGAGTTGTTTCTGAGGTATTAGAATCAAACGGATCGTCTTCAATGGCTACCGTATGTTCAGCTACAATGGCATTGATGGACGCTGGTGTTCAATTGAAAAAACCAGTTTCTGGAATCGCCATGGGATTAATTTCTGATGCTGAATCAGGAAAATATGCTGTATTATCTGATATTTTAGGAGACGAAGATCACTTAGGTGATATGGACTTTAAAGTAACTGGTACGGCTGACGGAATTACTGCCTGTCAAATGGATATTAAGGTTAAAGGATTGTCTTATGAAATTTTAGTGAATGCACTAAAACAAGCTCGTGAAGGCCGTTTACACATCCTTGGTAAACTGATTGAGACTATCGCAACTCCAAATGCAGATGTGAAAGCTCATGCTCCAAAAATGATTACCCGTGTGATTCCTAACGAATTCATTGGTGCATTGATTGGACCAGGTGGAAAAGTGATTCAAGAGTTACAGAAAGCAACCAAAACTACGATTGTTATCAACGAAGATCCTATTACTGAAGAAGGTATTGTGGAAATTTTAGGTACCAATCAAGAAGGTATTGATGCGGTATTGACTAAAATCGATTCGTTATTGTTCAAACCAACCGTTGGTGGATCTTACATCGTGAAAGTCATTAAAATGTTAGATTTTGGAGCGGTTGTAGAATATGCAGATGCCCCAGGAAACGAAGTATTATTACACGTCAGTGAATTGGCATGGGAACGCACAGAAAATGTTTCTGACGTTGTTAATATGGGCGATGTTTTTGAAGTGAAATACTTCGGAGTAGATCCTAAAACGCGTAAAGAAAAAGTATCTCGCAAGGCTTTGTTAGAAAAACCAGAAGGTTATGTAGCAAGACCGCCAAGAGAGTCTAATGATAGAGACAGAAATGGTGGACGTGATAGCCGTGGTGGCTCTCGTGATAGCCGTGGAGGTTCTCGTGACAACAGCCGTCGCGATGATCGTCGTGATGACCGTAAACCTAGAGAAGATAAAAAGGAAGATTAATTTTATTTTATCCTTATAATTTATCCAAACCTGACAGGTTTTAAAAACCTGTCAGGTTTTTTTATACGCTTTTCTGAGAGTAAAATCAATTTGCAAAGCCTTACCCAGTTGTGATCTTCTAATTCTTCTTAATAGAGCTTATTGAACATTCTTCTTCCGAATTTAAAGAGAAGATAAAAGGAAGATTAATTTTCCATTATCTTTTTAAATCTACCCAAACCTCTCAGGTTTTAAAAACCTGAGAGGTTTTTTTTATGTAAATTGGTTTAGGCGGACTGGAGTTTCTCATAACCTATCCATACACTATCCATGGAGTATCCATGGCGTATCCATGGAGTATCTATGGCGAATGACTCGTCCTGAAATAGCTATGACTCGTCCTTGACCCGTCCTGAAATAGCTATACTGTAACCTAACTAAAAAGTTAAAGGCTTGCAAAAACTTGTAATTGTCATTTATTTTATTAGATTATAGGTTATGATTTATACAGATAAAAAGAAGTATTCGGAGATTTTAAGTAATTCTTTAGCTTACTTAAAGAAAATTGGGTTTGAAAATATTCAAGCAGACGCGGAAGGTTATGAAACCCCAAAATCCTATCTCAAAAGAGGTAGTGAGATTGAAGTGACACCAGACATTGTCGCGGAAAAGGAAGGCAGGAAACATTATTTTGAACTCAGTTTGAAATCGGATGAAACCCGCTTATTACAATCAAAATGGTTATTCCTGAAGACCCTCAGTACAATGACCTCTTCCCGTTTTAAAATAATTACGACACGCGGGCATTACAAGTTCACAAATGAGATGTTGGAAGCCATCAACTTATCAGATAAAAAACTGATTAAAATATAATACATCACTATTGTTTGAGAAAAGAATTAAGACCGCTTCGCTACTAGAACAAAGAACAAAGACTCGTTCCGTAAAAGATTGATAACATGGTAATTAAAATTTTAAATCAGCCTCAATTGTTTTAGTTTAAAACTTTTCAGAGAAATTTAACAATGAAGGCTCCTATGACTGGTAACGTTGAAAACCTTTATATACCTATCTTTTAGTAAGTCGCGTAAATTTTAATCGGACATTAATGATAATAAATAATTAATTTTGAATTTCTTGTAACATTTGTGTACTCTTCTACGTATAACTACTTACGAAAGGATTATTCACTATTATAAATAAGAGAGACACATTTAAATGAGACAACTCAAAATTACGAAGCAAGTTACCAATAGGGAAACAGCTTCGCTAGACAAGTATCTTCAAGAAATTGGAAAAGTTGACTTAATTACTGCTGACGAAGAAGTAGAATTGGCACAACGCATTAAAGCTGGCGATCAACTGGCTTTAGAGAAATTAACAAAGGCTAATCTACGTTTTGTTGTATCGGTAGCAAAACAATATCAAAACCAAGGCTTGACATTACCCGATTTAATCAATGAAGGTAATTTAGGCCTTATCAAAGCAGCACAACGTTTTGATGAAACACGTGGTTTCAAATTTATTTCTTATGCGGTATGGTGGATTCGTCAATCCATTTTACAAGCTTTGGCTGAACAATCCCGTATTGTCCGTTTGCCTCTGAATAAAATTGGCTCGATCAACAAAATCAACAAGACTTTTGCTTTTTTAGAGCAAAGTCATGAGCGTCCGCCAAGTGCTGAGGAGATTGCCAAAGAACTGGACATGACCATCAATGATGTGAAAGAGTCCATGAAAAACTCTGGCCGTCACGTATCCATGGATGCGCCGTTGGTTGAAGGTGAAGATTCAAACTTGTACGACGTATTGCGTTCTGGAGAATCTCCAAATCCTGACAGGGATTTGTTGCATGAATCCTTACGTACCGAAATTGAGCGTGCCCTAGAGACCTTAACCCCTCGTGAAGCGGATGTGATTCGTTTGTATTTTGGCTTAGGAGATCAGCACCCAATGACCTTGGAAGAGATTGGAGAAACGTTTGATTTAACGCGTGAACGTGTCCGTCAAATTAAAGAAAAAGCAATTCGTAGGTTGAAACATACCTCACGAAGCAAAATATTAAAAACCTACCTTGGGTAGGTTTAAATTCCAAATTTAAAGTGCCAAATTATAAATGATCATTTTGGAATAACGGCCTTAATTCCCGAAACTTAGGGAGGAATTTGTAAGCAACAAACGGTTGACTCTCTTCGGAGAGATACCCACTTACGTGGGTGCTAAAGCTGTTCGTTTTTTGATTGATGAAAGAACCCTCGGCTGATTACCGGGGGTTCATTTTTTCCATTGAAGTTGAAATTGAAGTTGAAGTTGAAGTTGAAAATGAAGTTGCTTGCCCGTCCGTAGCTTTTGCGAAGGTGGGATGTTGAAGTTGAAGTTGAAGTTGAAGTTGAAATAGAAGTTGAAATAGAAGCTGAAATAGAAATCGGAAATGGGATTTAACCCTTCCGTCTTTAAGCTCTATCCTGAGCTTAAATCCACCTTCCCTTCGAAAGGGAAGGAGTTTTTTGATGTGCTTATTTAAAAACAAAAGCGCAAACTAGAATTCTCGGATCAAGGAATATTGTTGGGGAGGAGCACAAATTACGCATTCAATTTAGTCAGTCTATAGAGGAAGAATTTATAGGCGTTGATAGGCTTCTTTATAAGCCACAAATTACATTTAATATCTATGGCATTAACGTGCCTTTATCCTGCCTTTATCCTGCCTTTATCTAAGCATCAAAGAGGAAGCTCCTTTTGGGTGTTTCTGTTTTCCTCTTCTATGATTTCCCATCTCAGTGGGATACGTTCTTCCTGTACGGCTTCTTAGGTGAGTTTCTGAACATGGAACCTGTCGGTCACTATTACTGTTCTGGGGAAACATTCTTTAGCGACCAAGTTCATGCTCCCGGCCATATCCTCAGTAACCTCCTTGACCATATTTCGCATTCCCACGGGGATTTTCTTAAGGACATCGATCACATCCAGCGCTTTTGTGCCTTTGATGATAGCTACTATGCTGCCTTTCTTTCCGTTGGCTTCTTTATTGGTCAGGACCGTGTAGAGTTCACCGTTGTATAGAGAGGTTTCATCCAGACTTAAAAATTTGCCGAGGTTCATTCATAAAGCAACAATACTGCCAAATGCCTTCCCGTCCGTAGCCTTAGCGAAGGCGGGATGTTGAAAATGAAATTGAAATCGAAAATGAAGTTGAAGCTGCTCGCCCGTCTGAACCTTTTTCGCGAAGGCGGGAGGACTGAAAAATGTGATTCCTCCTGCGTCGGAATGACAAATTCTATCAGAATATCTGAAATCTATCAGAATATCTGAAAACTGAATACAGAATACTGAAAACGGAAAACTGTGACTGCCAACTGCTTGCCCGTCCGAAGCTTTTTAGCGAAGGCGGGATGTTGAAAATGAAATTGAAATCGAAAATGAAGTTGAAGC